>CAZLOF010000171.1:0-8681 GCA_964560745.1 uncultured Thermoflexus sp. | reverse complement strand
CATAAAGTGGTGTAAAAATTGCATTCAAATCAAAAAGGGATCCCCCCACGTTACATAACAACGCCGTGTGAGAGTCGTTGTTATGTAACGTGGGGGATTCCCATGCCTATATGGCACTGCAACTAACACCCGCTCCGCGTCGCCAAGATATCATAAGTACCGTGCGTCAGCTTAATAAGCATGACACCATTTTCAGCGCTCACAATATTGCTCAAAGCCACGCCATTCGCCCAAATGGTCGTCGAATTCAGCTTGATTTGCAGGCCATTGGCAGCCCCATACGGCAAAACCACCTCGCCGGTAAAATTGGCCGGTGCAGTCACCCGAATACGATGCTCTTGGCAACTAACTTGATCCCAACGAAATTGCAAGATGCTCTTATTTGCGCCCAATGGCAAAGCGGCATCCACAAAGCTCACCCCACTAAAGGGGGGGCGCGCCTCCCATGTGCCGGGTGATGTTTGACGGATACCAGCCACATATGTGGTTAAAAACCATGTCGGCGAACTGCCCCAGCCATGCGATAGTGATTGAGTATATGACACACGGTTAATATCAAACGATTCCCACCATGTCGTCGCGCCCCAGCGTTCGATCATAGGGTAATAATAATTGGTAATGAGTTTGACTGCATCGTTATAGCGCTTGGCTTTTGCTAATGCTTCCAAAATCCAATAGGTGCCATAAATTTCAAATGTTTCGCGTTCTGGTTTTTCAATTGAAATAAGTGACATCAATGAACTGACCACCCCGCTAATGTCACTAGGTTTAGGCACATCATAGGCTAAAGCCCAAGCTTGGGCATGAAGATAGGGCTGAACCCGCGTGTTTTGAATGAGTGTCGAGCTATAGCGCTTTTCAGCAGGCACAAACAATGTGCTATTCATGCCATCTTGCACCGCCCTGGCGTGGGTTCGATATTGGGTTGCACCTTGGGGATCGCCTGCCAAACCCGCAATCACCGCCGCATCTTGCAACGTGCCGTAATACATGGCATTCACCGCCGCCGATTGCCCAGTAGTAGTTGGGTTCGGCTGTGCATAATACGCATACCAATCGATCAGCGCTGTTTTTGACCAATGCCCAGCTGGCACATTAATTAAGCCAGTGCTGCGATTTTCGAGCGAAGTTAAATAATCTAAAAACAAATCCATCTTGGGGTATAAACGTTTGGCAAATTCGATATCATTGGTCAATTGCACATAGTCGGCCAACGATTGCACCCATAACATGCCATAATCTAAAATTTGGGCATCGCCATTATTTGGCCCCATGCTAAATGAGTGCCCTTGCGATGTGATCGAATCGGCCACAAACATTAACCCACGCCGCAACAACGCATAATCGCCAAAGGCCACGCGGTTGACCTGATCGACAATAAAAGCATCGCCCCACCATTGCCCACGCTCACGCCAAGGATCGGCATAAGCATCGCTCATATTGACCATCGCGGTGGTTGCACCTACTTGCCAAATTTTGTTTAATTTTTCGTTTGATGAAACGAATGATCCAATTGATTGGGTCGGATATCGCTCTTCTTCGACGCGCAAATTATGAATGGTGACATCGTCACTGCCCCACACCGCCAACATCACATAACGCCCAGCCCGTGCATCAATTGAGCTAATGCTATGCGTGCCAGTCCCCATCGCCCAAGAATCGGTCTGATTCCATTCTGGGTGCGCCGAACCCGGGAACGCCAACACCCGCTTTGTGCCGCTCAACAAGCGCTCATCCCAGCCGACATCGATCACCGTATTTGATAAAGCGCTGACCTCGCCCAACACACGCCCCAACGTGGTGCGCCCTAAATCGATGACAACATAACCCGGCATGGCCGAAGCTGGAATATACACATCGACCCCAGCATTTGGCACAACAATCGCCTGCACATCACCATTTGAAACGGGGTTAGCCAATAATAAACGCCGCCCAGCGTGAACGCCTTGGCTAAACGGAGTCGGTAACACCACATTCTGCTTTGAGATCATGACAGTTGTGCCATAAGGGATTAAATCGCCCACCGATAATTCTTGCGCCCCAGCCGCGACAAAAGCATTCGCCACATAGACATCCGGGCGAGCCGCGCCAGCCGGTTGCCAAACCAAGCCGTTGCCATTTAGCAACACTTGCTGAGGTGCGCCAGTGAGTCCCAACATTTCTAAACGCACATTGGTAGCGGCGGTGGTATAAAAATTGAATGTGCCACGGGCATTGCCTGTATTTAATATCTCAACAACGCTATTGCCCGGCGATAATGTGCCCGCATCGACAATGCCATTGCTCACCCCCGGGATGATCTCTTGCCGCATTAAACTGGGGATGCTGCGGGCTTGAAACAGCGCGACCGAACCCGGTTGTTTTATGGCATAAGCCCAATTGCGATCATTAAACCCGCGTTGATTCCAATCGGTTGGCAAACGGGTTAAATCTAAAATTTCGGTTGGCCCAATCAGCGCCTGTGAATGCACTTGCGGCGAATCACTGCGCCAAGCATCGGTTAATTGGGCTTTCCACGTAGTATCTGTCGCCACCACAATTTTTTGCTCACCGCCTTGGGTGCCCTGAATATGCGCCACTAAATGCGGAATTTGCGACTCGGAACGGCGAGTGTTGGGGGCAAATTGCACCCGCACCGCAATAATATGCTGGCCGGTAAACAATGTGCCAATCGAGGTGACATCAAACTCGTGCAACGTGCGCGAAAAACGTGCTGGCCCACGCCCCACCCAAAAACCATCTACCCAAGCGTCATAGCGTGTATCGGCAAAAATTTGCAATTGCGCATTTTCGAGTGGGCGCGTTAGGTTAAAGGTAGCGCGAAAAAGCGCTACTTGGTTGCTATTATTGGGGGCCACGCCGCTCGGCCAAATGGGGGCTGCCCGTGTTAACAACGTCTCAGGCGACAATAAGGTGGGTATATAGGTTTGAGATGCGGCCTTATTTTCAATCACAGTCGATGCTGATGGCCGGATAGCCCCTGCCATCAGCGACAAACAAATAAGAAGGGGAAATACAATCGATGGATAAACAGATTTATTTTTCAAGTTCAATATAAAGGGGGGTGATGTCAATCTGCGTTAATGGTAAAGGTTTGGGGTTGCCTAATGCATCAATGATTGATTTAACCGGAACAGCCACATTGGTCGGCCTAAGGCTGCCATCATTTGACCAAGCCACCCATACCCGCTTATCACCGCGTTTAAACTCATAAATTTTAACGCCCGGCACCGCCGTATTCTCAGCCACAAATTGCATGTCTTTCATTTGTTGTGACCAAACCTGATACGCCTTATAAGCCAATGTGGTTTGATTTTTATTAAGCAAACCAGAGTCTTGCCAACCGCTCAAACTATACCAAATGTTGCCAGACAAGCCCTCGGCAGCAGCCGTGGCATAAGTAACTGGCACATAATAGGCCTTGGTAATTTCAAATTCAACCGGAACTGTTTGACATTGATAACACAAAACACCAGTTTCGGTGTTAATGAGGTATTTGCCCTTTACATTATGTTGCGCCAATACTTCTTTTATAAAACGAGTTTTAGCCGCCAAGACAGGCCCCGTTACATTCCAAACACTGTCCCAATTGCCATTGCCATATTGCCCAGGTTTGCCATAAAAAAAGTCGTAGGCATGAAAACTAATCCCGTCAAAAAATGGACCGCCGCCATTTTTCAAAATACCCTCTAAAAATTTAGACGGCTTACAATCTTTGTCTGGTTTGGCAACACGCGGGTCACAATCGAGCAATAAGCCCCCAATGACCACTTGAGCTTTGGGGTCGGCACTTTTAATCAAGGGATAAACCACTTTGAGTGTTTCGCCATAGGCCCCGCCGCCAAAATACTCATCTTTTGGGTTACCCCAGCAGCCAAAGGGCGAATCTGGAATATTGGCAACAGCCTCAGATGCAACATCCGGCTCATTCCAAATCTCCCAATATTTCACGTTATAAGGCGCAGTGCTATAACGCGCCACCATATCGCGCAGAAAAACCACATAATAGGCCATCGCATCGGGCTTAATCGGGCCACACGAGGCCGACTCTAGCTGACGTGCCCACTTGGGTGCGCCACGCACAATAAGAATGGTTTGCAAGCCAGCCTCAGCCGCCTCTTTCAAGCGCGTTTCCAAATTGGCTTGGCTCTCCCATTTTCGGTCGCCCCGATTCGGCTCAACATCGGCCCATACCAACCCGTTGTAGCGTATCCATGCCGCACCCGCTTCTTTCACGGCCTTTGTGCCCGCCCCTGCCGCCAATTCAACCTCGATGCCCGTCGTATTATTGCCAACCACGATTGTGCCAGCATTGGCGGCTGGCTTTAAGGTCGGCACAGGCGTTGGCGCGGGCGTGGGTGATTTGGCTGCTGTTGGCGCAGGTGCTGTGGTTGTTGGTATGGGGGCAGCGGTTTGGGCCACCGATGTCACCGCCGCACTAATCGCCGTGCCAATGGGCACTTTGGGCACAACGGCTTCATTGGTTGCGGTTGGTTGAGGGGTCGGCGTGGTCTGCGCTTGGCACGCCATTAGGCTAAACGCCAAAGCACTGGTTAAATAATATTGCTTTAAGTGTGAAATAGCTGACACACTTTAATGATACCCTAGCGAAAATGTGACAATTTATGTCCTCAATTTTTACCCTTGCTGGGTATATTTAGGATTTTCCTATTATCATTTAACGCTAAAATTTAGGGTGTCGTGAACTTTACATAAGCTGTATAAGCGATTTCGACATTACATCTTTGGGTTTTCCCAAATTATTGAGAAGACACCTTCATTTAACATATTTAACCATGAAAATATTATTTATCGGTGGCACTGGCATTATCAGTTCGGCTTGTTCACAATTGGCGGTTGCGCGAGGCATGTCGTTGTTTGTGCTAAACCGCGCAAAGTCGCACAATTTTGACGTGCCCGAAGGCGCAACTCAACTAATTGGCGATATTCGTAACGACCCCGAAGGGGTGCGTAAAGTATTGGCGGGGCATCAGTTTGACGCGGTTGTTGATTGGGTGGCGTTTACGGCTGCGCATATTGAGCAAGATATCGATTTATTTGCCAATAATACGCGGCAATTTGTGTTTATTAGCTCGGCCAGTGCCTACCAAAAACCGCCTGCTCATTATTTAGTGACTGAAGATACGCCGTTGGTAAACCCGCGCTGGCAATATAGCCGCGACAAAATTGCCTGCGAAGCGCGTTTGATGCAGGCTTTTCGTGAAACCGGGTTTCCCGTCACTATTATTCGCCCCTCGCTGACATATGGCTTGTCGCAAATACCGCTTATTATGGGCAGTTGGCAAAAGCCATGGACGATGATGGATCGGATGTTACGCGGGCTGCCGGTGATTGTGCCGGGCGATGGCACATCGTTGTGGACGGTGACATGGAATGGCGATTTTGCCAAAGGTTTGCTGGGCGTGTTGGGGCGCGAGCAGTTGGCCGGTCACGCTTTTCACATTACCAGCGACGAGGTGTTGACGTGGAACCAAATTTATACCGAGGCCGCCCATGCGCTGGGAGTTGAGCCAATTATCAAACACATTGCCAGTGATTGGCTGGTTGCCAAACAACCCGATCTCGAAGGTTCGTTGTTGGGCGATAAAGTGTATAGCGTGGTATTTGATAACAGCAAAATTAAGCGCTTTGTGCCCGATTTTTCGTGCGGGGTATCATGGGCCGAGGGTGTGCGTCGTAGTATCGCTTGGTTTCAGGCCAACCCAGCGCGTATGAGCATTGATGACGCGCATAACACGATGTTGGATCAATTAATTCATCTTTATGGATAAAGGTTCCCCAGCAACCCCCTATTTTCATCTAAGAATATTCTCACCTAAATAGCCTATCATGCCTATACCTGTTCAAGGTTTGTAGGAGCTTAGGCTGAATGAAATTAGACATCAATGGAAAAACGGTAGAAGTGCCAGACGCGCCCTCGCGGCTGTTGCTGTGGGTGCTGCGCGATGAATTGGGGCTGACCGGCACAAAATTTGGCTGTGGCGCTGGCATTTGTGGCAGTTGCACGGTGCATGTGAATGGCGTTGCGACCCGCGCTTGTATTACGCCACTCTCGGCGGTGGCCGGCAAGGCCATTCGCACCATCGAGGGCTTGGCCGAGGTGCGAACCGATGGCGGGGTTAAACTGCATCCGGTGCAGCAGGCATGGATTGATGAGCAAGTGCCGCAGTGCGGTTGGTGTCAGTCGGGCCAAATGATGCAGGCCGCGGCCTTCCTTCAACAAACCCCTAAGCCAAGCGATGAGCAAATTGTCGAAGCCATGAGTGGTAATTATTGCCGCTGTGGCTGCTATGTGCGTATTAAAAAAGCTGTCGCACGGGCTGCCGAGGTGAAAGCATGAGCGCTCAACCCAAAGGCAAATGGCGCATGTCGCGTCGTGGTTTTTTAATTGGCACGGGTGTGTTGGGGGCAGGGTTAGCGCTGGGTTATACCGTTGGCTTGCCCAAGGCACGGCTGCAAATGGCGGCAATGTTTGATGGTGGGGTGCGCCCGGCCAGTTTAGCCATTGAGCCAACCCAATGGATTGAGATTACCCCAGCCAATCAGGTTATTTTTCATCTCTCAAAAATTGAAATGGGGCAAGGCGTGCATACGGCGCTGGCCCAAGTGTTGGCCGAAGAGCTAGAGGCGGCTTGGGGCAATATTGAAGTGCGCCATGCCGACACGGCGCGTGGGCCGGTAGATGCCATGGGAACGACTGGTAGCACGACAGTATCATCAAATTATGCATCGTTGCGTGAAATTGCCGCCACCATGCGTGAAATGTTGCGGGCCGAGGCTGCTAAGCTGTTAAATGTGCCCGCCGCTAGCCTCATTGCCCAAAACAGCCTGTTTGTGGCAGGCGCGAACAAAATAAGCTATGGCGAGGTGGTGAAGGCGCACAGTGGCAAATGGGAATTGCCCAAAGACAAGCCAACACTGAAGCCGGTGAGCGAATTTAAGCTGATTGGCACGTCGGCTCAGCGGGTTGATTTGCCAGCCAAGATCGTGGGCAACACCGTGTATGGCCTAGATGCGCGGCTGCCCGGCATGTTGTATGGCGCAGTGGCGACCCCACCGACCTTGGGCGCAACTTTGCGCCGTGCCAGCATCGGCGATGCCGCTGACCAGCCCGGCGTACGCAAGGTGTTGATCGAGAGCAATTTTGCGGGCGTGGTAGCCGAATCGCGCCAGCAAGCCCAAGCCGCGGTAAATGCCCTAACGGTGGTATGGGACGAACCCAAACCTTGGCAGCAAAGTGATGTGGATGCCTTGCTTGAAATACGTGAGCGTGATTTAGTGGCAATTCAGCAAGAAGGCACAGGGGCGTTGCGTCCTAGCACACCCCCGACTTCGGGAGGGGAGACCGGGGGTGTGATCGAAGCACGTTATAGCAGCCCATTTGCCGTGCATGGGCAACTTGAGCCACAAGCCGCCTTGGCCGATGTGCAGCCTGATAAGGCGCGAATTTGGGTGTCGACCCAAATGCCAGCCTTAACCCGCAGCGAAATTGCCAAGGCGCTTGGGATGAAAGATGAGCAAGTCGAGATTATGCCGACCTTTATCGGCGGCGGTTTTGGGCGCAAATATGGGGCCGATGTGGCGATTCCGGCGGCCAAACTTTCGCGGGCAATGGGCAAGCCGGTGCATATTGGTTGGACGCGCAGCGAAGAATTTCAGCATGGTTATTTGCGCCCACCCACGCGGCATATTTTGCGTGGGGTGCTATCGGCAGATGGGCAGGCCGATAGGCGCATTGACGGGCTGACGCATTTGCAAAGCAGCGGTGAGGTGGCAGGTGCGTTTTTGCCAGCGGCTTTGATCTCGGCAATGGGGTCAGATTTTGGGGCGTGGCGTGGCGGACGTATTCATTATGAGATTGCTAACCGTTATGTTGGGGTGCAGTTTGCCAAATTGCCGGTGCGCACCAGTTGGTGGCGCGGGTTGGGCTTGTTGGCGAACACCTTCGCCATCGAGAGTTTTATTGATGAGTTAGCCCACGCTGCCAAAGCCGACCCGTTAGCATTTCGGCTCAAGCATTTAGGCAATAATGAACGCGGCGAGCGGTTTCGTAAGGTGCTTAACGCGGTGGCAGCCAAGGCGAATTGGGGCAGCCCAGCCCCAGCCGGTCGCGCACGTGGGCTGGCGTGTTGTATCGATGGCAATGCGGTGGTGGCACAAGTGGCCGAGGTATCGGTAGAAGGCACGGGCGCAGCCAAGAAAATTCGGGTGCATCGGTTCTTTAGCGCCATCGACGCGGGTTTGGTGATTAACCCCGATGGCGTAAAGGCTCAAACCGAAGGCGCGATTGTGATGGGCATTAGTTCGGCTTTGATCGAGCAAGTGACGCTTAAAGATGGTCGGGTCAGCGCCAATAATTTCGATGCAGACCCGCTGCTCACCATGCGCGACACCCCGACAATCGAGACGGTTATCGTGCCGAGTGGCGATCAGCCGTTTGGCGTTGGCGAGCCTCCGCTCGGTCCAGTGGCCGCCGCCATCGCTAACGCCGTCTTTGCCCTCACCGGTCAGCGCCTGCGTGATTTGCCATTGGCGTTGTGAGAACCAAGAACCAAGAGCCAAGACGAAAGAAAACAGATTTTTAAGAACTACAATCTGTATTCTTGGTTCTTGGTTCTTGGTTCTTAGCTCTTGTATCATATGCCCCACATGAGCAATGT
>CAZLOF010000170.1:1781-8700 GCA_964560745.1 uncultured Thermoflexus sp. | reverse complement strand
CCCCTAAAGATCATGCTTCAATTTTTGATGCCTATGTGATTGACTGTGTTCCAGAACGTAACGACCTAAGCACCCTACGAATGGTCACCTCCACAAGTCAAATTGATGAGGTGAGAAACATTTTGCACGAGATACTAGATGGTATGGGGTTAAGTAAAAGTCGGCAAAATTGTAACTTTTTGCTAACCGCACTAAAAGGCCTTAGCGGGCGCTTAGCAATGCGAATGACAAGCAAAGCTGCAAGGAGTGAGGAACTTATTGCACTTGCACTAACATATGTTAACTGCGAAAAAGCAGATAATTCCAATATCTGGTTGCCTTTACGAGAAGGTTTTCTTGTCCCAGTAGATGATATTCTTGATTTGTTACCTTCAGATGATAAGAAACCTGAAGATATAAGTCGAAATGTGAGGTCTG
Source organism: uncultured Thermoflexus sp. (assembly GCA_964560745.1). GTDB lineage: Bacteria > Chloroflexota > Anaerolineae > J036 > Brachytrichaceae > AQU-03. The sequence continues at coordinate 8,283 of CAZLOF010000170.1, read as the reverse complement.
ATTTAATTTTTGTTGAGCTTGGCCCACGTAAAAATGGATTATCTTTTACGTTTATCGAGGTGAAATACCGCCGAAATTTGCGTGATGCCCGTAGTCAAGATACCCTAAATTATGTGAGTGAGCAAGCCACACAACTTCGCGACCGTTTTCAAAAATGGTATTTTCCTGATGAAGATAGTCAGCAGCCTATTCTAGCTATAAGGCGCGCTAGACTAGCCCGTGCTCTCAAATTCTATGTAGACAAAGCATCTCGGCATAATCTTCCCAATGATAGGTATAACCTTTTTGTAAATGAGATTAATGAATTGGTTTGCAAACTTCAAAATTATACCCTCGCTAAAGCTGATAAAAACACACGTGGGTTTGTATTTTGTCCAGATTTTACAGATAAAGACGCATACAAACAAGAAGTTGATAGATGCGATATATATATATTTGGTGCATCTAACTTGCCTGAGCTTAGTGGGAGCAAAAACGAAATAACAATTGGAAGTTTACTTCAAGATCAAAATGCGCATATTGAAGATACTCATTTAATCGAGATAAATTCAAAAAATATCAATAAAGCCAGAACTAACCAAGAGCCACCTATAGTATCACCCCAACCAGCAACTTCGTTATATAGTGTTATTCCCAACTCTGCTTTCAATCCACAGCTTTTGACAGATAAACCATCCGAAGTGATTCTTGGAGAGGTTGCTGGGGTTTTGGAACCTAAACGTTGGTTAGTATCAAGCAAGACAAATCCGCATTTAATGGTAGTGGGCTTATCTGGCATGGGAAAGACGGAAGCCTTATTAAATATTAGCACTCAGCTATTTGCTCAAGGTATTGTTCCGATTGTGTTGTCATATCATCCAGATATAGATCAACGAATGGCTGAAGCTTTAGGCGATGTACATCTTCTAACAAATTCAGATCTTGGCTATAACCCAATGTATATTAGTAGTGATAAACCAAATGCTCACATTGACAATGCGGCTATGTTAAGGGATATTTTTTCAGCTATTTGGCCAGATCTAGGCGATGTACAACTAAGCGATTTACGAAATGCAATCAAATGGTCATACGAGCAGGCAGGATGGGGAGGAAAGAGTAATGGACAAAAACTAATACCACAATTTAGTACATTTTTTGATAAGCTAAAGAATGACGATCGAACTGATAAAGGGCTTAAAACTATGGTGGGGCGCTTAGAAGAACTAAACGATTATGGTTTATTCAAGATACACAACGATCGTCATAGCCTTTTAAATATCACTAAACCTTGTGTTGTGCAATTACATGAGAATGATAATGAAATCCTACAACGGGCAATAGCAATGTTTGCGCTGCATGGAATCTATGGGGACATGTTTCATCGTGGTGTCCAACCTCGTTTAACTCACGCTATTATTGTTGACGAAGCGCATCGTGCTGCTCGGTTAAAGCTGCTTAGCAAATTTGCCAAGGAAGGTCGAAAGTTTGGCATCTCATTAATATTAGCATCACAGGCAGTCAACGATTTTGATACTGAACTCTTTTCTGGTATTGCAAATTATTTACTATTACGCATGAATGAACAAGATGCATATCGACTCGCACGCGAGATCACAAGCTCAGATCAGGCACGTAGTGTTGCGGATAGACTAAAACAAATACCCAAATACCGCGCTCTATTTTTCCAAGAATCTCAAACTAAACCATCACAAATAAATCTACGAGCATTTAGTTGATCCGCCAAATTATATAGATTGGCAATCACATTTTACCCAATCCCCACCAGCCGCCCCAACACCTGCCACGCCAGCGCCAGCGACGGCAAGGCGAACCACACCCAGCCCAGCGCCACAAAGTGAAAGGTGGCGATTGCGCCAACGACAGCGGCGAGTTGTTGGGCGCGACCCGCTAGCACCCATTCGCGCTGCTTGGCAAAATCGGCCCAGCGGTTGTGAATAAATAAGCCGATGGCGTGCCACGCCCCCCACGCCACAAAATTCCACGTGATGCCATGCCACAGACCGATGAGCAACATGGTGCTGCTTTGGCAGATCAAAATCATGGTCGGGGTCGAGAGTTGCCGCCCACGCAGCCAGCGCGACAGCGGGTTAAACCAATAGGCGCGGAACCATTGCGACAGCGTCATATGCCAATTGTTCCAAAACACGGTCAGGTTGGGTTTGAGATAAGGCGCATTGAAGTTTTCGGGCAATTTCAGGCCAACCAGCCGCGCCGCACCAATCGCCATATCGCTGTAGCCGCTAAAATCGAAATACAGCCGCAGGGCGTAGGCGTAGACCAACAGCCACGCGCCCCACGCCGAGGTGGCTTGGCTGGCGTTGTGCTCATTCAGCGCAATCAGCGCCAAGGTGTCGGCTAGGGCAAATTTTTTAAACGCGCCAATAAACAGCCGTTGCCCGCCCGCCAGCAGGTCGGGCCAATTGGGTTTGAAGGCGGCGCGTAACTCCTTAGCGAAGCGCTCGGCGCGGTCAATCGGCCCGGCCAGCAGCGTGGGCGCAAACAACACATAAGTCACAAATTCGGGCAAATTGAGCGCGGGCAAGCGCCCGCTGACTTTGTCACGCAAGACATGAATGAGGCGAAAGGCGATATAGCTAAAACCCAGCCACACCACATCGCTGGCGGCGGCTTGGCTGGTGTTTTGCCCGTTGATGGCGCGTAGACCGGCGCTCAGTCCTTGCGTCAGCACCTCGGTTTTGAGCAGCACAAACAGCCCAACGATGACGGCGACGACAATATTCAGGCTGCGCGGCTGGCTCAATTGGCCCAGCCCCTTGTAACACAGCAGCCACACCAACACGGTCATGAGCAACGAGGCCAACGGCAAGGCCATTTGCAGCCCGCGCACCGGCGACGAGGGCTGTAGCCAAAATAGGGCGGCCAGGCTGATGACGAGCAGCACGACCATGCGCCACGATTTAAACAAGGGGAGGAGCGATTGAGGCAGTGTCATTAAAAGCCTTGATAAATCCAACGTGGGGCATCGCCCGAAGTGAGCACGACCAACAAAATGAGCATGAGGCAAACGGCGACCGCGAGCGCATTTTCGCGGCTAAACAGGTGACGCAACCAAGGTGGCATGGCGCGATTATACGTTTATTGGTAGGGGCACGGCGTCTCTACGCGGCGGCAAAAACACCTCAAACTCGGTTTGGGGGCAAATGAGAATGGAATGGGGGTGCTGCATTTCGGCACGGCTAAGGATGCCGAGGCGTTCATACAAGCTGAAATACAGATGATTGGCGCGACCCAGCGTAAAATGAATTTGCTCGTGCCAGACCGAATATGTGCCGATATTGTTTGGCGTGTGCGGCCCAAGCCGATAGAAAAAGCCCTCGATGGGGTGCGTCAAAATTAGGGTTAGGTCATCGGGCGTGGCAAAGCCGGGCAAGGTCACAACCGGCGCGCCGCTGTCGCTAAAATCAATCTCGGCGCTGCACCAGTCCGATTGCACCGTCATGCGGTAATGGTCATAGGCGTTATTGGTTGCGTTATAGCGGCAATCGGCTTGGTAGCGGGCGTGATGCCAAGGGATGCCCCATAACAGCCGCGCCGCAACCACCAACCACGAGCCGAGCGTTGTGCCGAAAAACCACACACAATGTTCGCCGGTGCGTTTGTCTATCACATACACGCGGTGGTTGGTTTGCCCAAAGGCGCGTTTGATAAACGGCGCGACATGCACAAAACGAAAATCCTCATCCCAAAACGGCACGGCGCTGAGCAAGGCCAGTTTTTGCCCATCAATGTCAAACTCGGCGATCTCGAAACGCTCGGCGGGGATGTGGGGGCGCAGGCGTTCGGCCGGCACGGCATAAGTTATCAGCGCAAAATGCCGCAAGGTCGAGCGCACATCCATCCAACTGCCTTTGGGTTTAATGAGTCGCTTGGCGAGGGTTTGTGATGACAACACGTCAGGGAAAATTTTCACGCAAAAGCGCAAAAGCGCAAAAGCGCAAAGATACTTTTTTGCGCTTTTGCGCTTTTGCGTGAAATTACGAATCTAAAATCAAATCGCCTACGGTGGCGCGGGTAGCACGTTGCAGGTCTTGGGGTTTTAGCAGCATTTGCAGGCCACGCAAACCGGCGCTGACGCTAATATATGAGTAGCTTAGGGCGCTTTCGTGCATATACACAGGGAACGCCTTACGTGCACCCAAGGGTGAACAGCCGCCTTTGAGATAACCTGTCACCCGAAAAAGGTCTTCGACATCGATCATCTCACAGCGTTTGTCGCGCATGGCTTTGGCGAGTTTGCTCAGGCTCAATTGCTGATCACCCGGGATGAGCGCCATGACTAAGCCGTTGCGCTCGCCTTGTACCACTAGCGTTTTAAACAACACATTTAACGGCAAATTCAAAGCTGCTGCCGTTTCTTCAACAGTGAATTCACTCGCTGCAAATTCGCGTAATTCATAGCTAATCTTTTGTGTTTCAAGAATATCAATCGCCCGTGTGCGCTTCATGTTGATTGATTGGTTGAATAGTTGAATGGTTGATTTGATAACTCGTGACTTGTGAGTCATAGATCAACCATTCAACCAATCGTAGTTACCTAAAATCTAAACTTGTTCAACGGTGGTAATGGCGATGGCGGCGCTGAGCATTTTATGTACGGGGCAAGCATCGGCCACTTGCATCAGGCGGGCGCGTTGGGTCTCATCTAGCGGCCCGTGTAGGCGTATGTTGCGCTGAATGCTTGCTTGAGTTGTCGTGCGATCAATCGTCACATCGACATCAGCGCCTTGCAAAGGCCAGCCTTTGCGGTCGGCATACATGCGCAGGGTGATGGTTGTACACGAGCCGAGGCTGCCCGCCAACAATTGAATCGGGGTCAGGCCGAGGTCTGCGCCACCTTCATTTACTGGTTCATCGGCAATAAGCACGTGTGCGCCAGCCGCTATCTTGCTGCGATATTTTTCTTCTGAAATGCTGGTATGAACAGATGTTATTTTTGACATAACCTAACTTTATTTTTTATTTTAGATTTTGGGGTCAATCCAAACTCTAAAATCCAAAATTTCTACAGGGGTCGCCATTGGCGTTTATCGGCATTAATCATATCGGCAGCGCCCTTGGGGCCAGCGCTACCGGCGCGATATTGTTCGATAAACGTGGGGTTCTTGATCCAATCTTCAAAAATCGGCGTAATGAGTGACCATGCCGCCTCAACCTCATCACTGCGCGTAAACAAGGTGCTATCGCCCAAAACACAATCAAGAATAAGGCGCTCATAAGCTTCGGGGGCCGCGATATTAAAGGCATCACCATAGTGAAAATCCATCACTACCGGTTGCACTTGCTCGCCTGTGCCCGGGCGCTTGGCCCCAAATTTTAGCGAAATACCTTCATCGGGCTGAATGGTCATCACCAAGACATTTGGCTCAATCTGCTGGGCTGCATGTTCGCTAAACAACATGCGTGGTGGCAAACGAAAATGAATAGCAATTTCGGTTAAGCGGCGCTTGAGTCGTTTGCCACTGCGCACATAAAATGGCACACCCGCCCAGCGCCAGTTATCGATGAGCAATTTCATCGCCAAATAGGTCTCGGTGTTCGAATCTTGTGCCACGCCCTCTTCTTGGGTATAGCCCATTACCAATTGCCCATTCACCTTACCCGGGCTATATTGCCCACGCACCAATGATTCGGGGTGATTTGTATCGAGCCGCAACGCCTTTAGCACTTTTACTTTTTCATTACGCACGGCATCGGCCTCAAATTCAGCCGGTGGCTCCATCGCCGTCAAAGCCAAAAGCTGCATCACATGGTTTTGCACCATGTCGCGTATCACGCCCGCCGATTCATAATATGAGCCACGCCCTTCCACGCCAATGGCTTCAGCCACCGTAATTTGCACATGGTCAATATAGCGACGATCCCAAATTGGCTCGAAGATGCCATTCGCAAAGCGCAGCACCAAAATATTTTGCACGGTCTCTTTGCCCAAATAATGATCGATACGATAAATTTGGTCTTCAGTAAAGTATTTATGAACGTGGGTATTTAAGGCGCGGGCCGAAGCAAGATCGCGCCCGAAGGGTTTTTCGATAATGACGCGCGTCCAACACGTGTCCGATTTGACTTGGGTCAGGCTGGTTGTGCCAATCTTTTCAGTAATTAGCTCATAGGCTTCGGGCGGGGTCGATAGATAATACAAACGATTGCCCTGTGTGCCATGTCCGGCATCGATCGCGCTCAAGCGCTCGTTTAAGGCATCGTAATCAGCGTTATTATCATAATTGCCCTGATGATAATGAAGCAATTTAGAAAACGTTGACCATATTTCTTCATCAATGGGTTTTGATCTTGAATGAGCGACAACGCCTTCATAACATTCTTGCCGAAATGATTCATCAGTTTTGGCGCGGCGCGCAAAGCCGATAATTGCAAAATTAGGCGGCAATAAATTATCTTTGGCTAAGTTATATAAAGCAGGGATCAGTTTTCGGTGTGTCAGATCACCTGACGCACCAAAGATGACCATGACACAGTTGTTAGG
>CAZLOF010000170.1:0-1771 GCA_964560745.1 uncultured Thermoflexus sp. | reverse complement strand
CGAGACATCGCCCAAACATTATACGCAGTCTCATAATTTTTTCTTGGTTAACTTGACAATATGACAATGTCATAAAAAAACATATGCCGATACGACATAGTTCAGTTAAATACCCGGGACAACATCCGAGGCCGCCCCAGTTGTGCTATCAGGGTTGATCAACGGGGGTTGCGGGCCTCTTAAAATGCTCGGAAGGTCTTTAATCCGCTGAATGTCTTCATCAATGAGCAATTTTGCATGACGAATCCAATCTTCGACATCGGGCGGGCCTTTAAACAACTTGGCAACCCCGCCTGTTTTTTCAAGCATTTGTTTTACGCGCGTCGGATCAGCATTGGCCAAATCTTGCACATTCAGAATGTCATGCCGACGCAATTGTTCGGCATATTCTGGGCTAAGGCCACGAATTTGGGTTAATGATTCCCACCCGCTCGTCGTTCGGGTTTGAATGGGTTGCCCACGATGAATAATTTGCCGCGCCTCTTCAAGTTGGGTGCGGGCTTGCACCGTACGGCTTTGAGAATCTTTAAGAATTTGATCGCGATCAATTAATTGTTGACGCAACTCACGCACTTGCTCAGTAAGTTCGCTCGCTTTATTGCGGGCTTGCATATAACGCTGTTGTATCTGTTCCGATGTCTCTTCAATCCGGCGCTTTTGGTTGCGCATGTCTTCTACCTCGCGCCGCAACCGGATAATTTCAGTGTTCTCAGCCGCCTCAGACCGTGACGCATCGACTTTTTCGCTAAACCTCTTAACATCGTTCTTTAATACATTAATTATGCCTTGTTGACTTTCATCCATCAACAATTGCGTACGATCAATTTCTTCTTGTGTCGAAAGCAAATCCCGTGCGATACGCTCGAGCGATGTCATATTTTTATCGTCATCACTTAACACACGCACCGAATCTGCCACTTGCCCAGAAGCATTTTTGATCGCCAAAAACTCAGCCCTCAAGCTATCATGCCGCGTACGGGCAAGTTGCAATTCGCGCCGCAACTCAGCAATCCCTTGATCTCGGTCTTCAATCAAGCGATCTTTGATCGCCAATTGTTTATTAATGGCTTCTTTCTCGGCCAATACTTGTTGCGAGCTAAGTTGTTGGTCTTGCAATTTCGCATTTGCCTGCGTAAAATCTTGATGTGAACGACTCGTCATCTTGCTAAACGACTCTTTCACAATATCCATTTCTTGCAATGCCAACTCGGCATTATGCAAATTTTCGGCGAGTGAATTAATGGCAGACAAACGTTCAAGCGACTCACGCTGGGCATGTTCTAGCTCGGTATTACGCTCGTGCAACAAATCGGTCAGGCTCTCAATTTGTTGTTGTTGATAGTCTATTTTTTGCCGATACGCAATCAATGTGTTTTGCGCCGATTCGATCATATCGCTGCCATTGTTTGCGTGCACATCCATGTTAAAAGAAGATGCTAACCACGACTCCAGCCGTGCATTTTCGCGCTGCACATTGCCCAATTGCTTTCTCGTGCCGCTCAAATCGGTCTGCAATCTTTGAATACTTTCGACATGCAAACTAATTTGCTTTTTAAATTGCTCACGCTCAGTTGATTGATCTTTTAGCCGTTGTTGCATTTGCGAAACCAATTGTTGCTGGTTAAGCAATTCTTTCTGAGTTTGTATCAATTCAGCATTTAACCGCTCAATTTGCTCACCCAATGCCGTAATATTATTTTGTTGTGAAATGGTTTTACGCGCCGTTTCGCTTGATTGGGCTGTAGCGTTACTCAATTGCGCCCGCAACACC
>CAZLOF010000169.1:0-8711 GCA_964560745.1 uncultured Thermoflexus sp. | reverse complement strand
GCTGTGGCTGTCGGCGTGTTCGTCGGCGATGCCGTTGCCGTTGGCGTATCGGTTGATGTTGCTGTGGCTGTCGGCGTGTTCGTCGGCGATGCCGTTGCCGTTGGCGTGTCCGTTGATGTCGCAGTCGCGGTCGGCGTGTTCGTCGGCGATGCCGTCGCGGTTGGCGTGTCGGTTGATGTCGCGGTCGCTGTCGGTGTGTTCGTCGGCGATGCCGTTGCCGTTGGCGTGTCCGTTGATGTCGCGGTCGCGGTCGGCGTGTTCGTCGGCGATGCTGTCGCCGTTGGCGTGTCCGTTGGTGTCGCGGTCGCAGTTGGCGTATTGGTCGGTGTTGCAGTTGCGGTTGGGGTTGGCGTTGGCGTAATAACTTGTACTGGTGCGATATCGCTATTGTCAATATCACCACCTGCATTATTTAATTCATCATCAACAATCGTGCCGTTATTACCCGAATTATTATCGAGCGTGCTATCAATATCACTGGGAAACGCCCCCGTTTGATCTTGAGCATTCGCAATCTCCGAGGTGTTCGTCAAAATGCCACTCGCGGCTGTGATCGTAAATACAATCGTACGAGTGACAATCCCCCCAATGCCAATAAGCAGAATGTTAGTATTAAGCGTGACTAAAGCACCTGTGCCTAAAGTCCAATTTGAGTCATTTAATGCTAACCCTGTCGGCACATAATCAACCACCACCACATTGGTGGCGGTCACATTGCCTTGGTTAAAAATTTCAACTGTAAATGTCACCACATCACCCGTCATATGCAGCCCAGTGTTCACCAAACGTTTGCGTAAAGCCAAATCAAAAATACGCGGGTATAAACCAAAATCGACAGTGGTGATGATTTGGCTGGCCGCCAATGCAACGGTTACGCCATTTGGGTGGCTGATATTATTTTCGAGGGTTGCATTGGTAATATGGCTGCTGCCGGGAACAGTGCTTATTTGCCAGCCAGTTGGCACACCATAAGTTACCGTATAGGTGCTGGCGGGCACAGTAAAGGTGTAAATGCCATTAATATCGGTCGTGGTGGTAAAAAAGCTTACGCCATTGCTCGCAACGGCAGTTAACACAATGCCCGCAGCGGGCGTAATCACGCCTGTGCTAGCAAAGCCGTCGCCATCGCTCTCAAACCAAACACGATCACCAAAGCGTTGAATGGTGGGGCCAGTGCCACATTGCCAAAACCAAAAACCTTTGGGGCTATCACCCAAGGGCGAGGTATTGATTATGTTATCGATAAACGCACCTGTGCTGGCGTGATAACGTTTAACCTTTTGCACAGCCCAATCATCGACCCACAAGTAACCATCAGGGCCAATATCAATATCGTTGATAAAGGATGAAGCAGAATCGGCTTGATTGCTGACCGTAAACGGTACCGATACACCAGTACTAACGTTAACCTTCCATACTTTGGTGGCGGTCGCGGCAGTGCGGTCGCCGTTATCGGCCACATAAAGCGAGCCATCGGGGCCAAAGGCAATGCCGCGCAGGCTGCCCGCCGCAACTGCGCCACTGCGTGACCAAACGGTATCGCTAAACACACCACTGGTGCCGTTATAGCGCATCACGCTTGGGCTAATGCTATTTGACACATACAAATTGCCATCGGGGCCAAATTTAATGCCATAACTAAAAGTGTTGTAGGCCACTGAGATAAATGGCTGGCTGCCCACTGGTACACCAAAGGTATCAAAGCGATATACCCCGTTATTGCTTTGCACATACATGTTTCCATCGGGGCCCAACACGAGGCCACGAGTTTGCCCCATGCCATAAGCCCCACGTGCCACAACGGTCGTTATCGCACCGGTATTTGGGTCAAAACGAAATACAGCACCGTTGGTCGAAAGCGAGCTTTCTTCGGAGGCGATGTAAATATAGCCATCTGGCCCCATTGCTAATTCTTCGGGGCGATATAAACCACCGGCTTGCGATGAAACAACCGTGCGGCTAAACACGCCGGTTTTGCTATATTCGGCCACACTTGCGCCGTTGTATAAACTGGTTAGTACGCTAAAACAAGCGTCTGAAGTGATGATAGGGAAGAAACCAAAATCGACAACAGTAATGACTTGACCAGCCGTCAACGTGACAACTGTGTTGTTAATATGGGAGGTATCGTTGCCGCCCGATGCCCCATTTACCACACCGCCACCCGGCGTAAGGCTGGCTGCTGTGCCGCTGGGCGGGCTGCCATAGGTAACAGTGTAGGTGCTGGCAGGCACGGTAAAGATGTAATACCCATTAATATCTGTTGTGGCGGTATAAACTGTGCCGGTTGACGCGGTTGCTGTCAAAATATGCCCGATAACTGGTGTCACCACTTCGCCAACGCTAATTACGCCGTCGCCATCGGCTTCAATCCATAATCGGTCGCCAAAGCGCTGAGAATTGGTGAAGCCAAAATCTAAGCCATGATTATTTTGCCCAGCGCTGCCGGTGGTGTAGGTAATGGTTGCCAAAGTGGCAATTTGGGTGGCATCGCTGTCGCGCACATCGGTTTCAGAATTGTTTGTCGCGTTACCAGTGGCGTTAATAGCGGTGAGGCTATAGCCAGTAAGCGCAGATTGCGTGGTGGTGATGGTAACGGTATAAAGTGTATTTGTACGCAACGTGCTGGTATAGAGCCCAGCGGTAGCCTCACGAGTAAAGATATAAGTGCCACTAACATTGGTAGTGGTGGTAATACTGCCGCTGGGCGTTTGCAAACGCACAATCACGTTTGCTAGCCCAGCCTCGCCAGCATCTTGAATGCCGTTAAGGTTAGCATCGTGCCACACGCGGTCGCCAATTTGAATCGCTGGCGGGTCGCACAATGGCTCAAGGTCGCCCAAGCCATGCGTTTTTTGATATGGATACTCGTCTGTTAAAGTATAAATCTCATAAGCACGCGACTCCTCGCCGGTGCTGTTATTGAGCCACAACACCCCGCCCGGCACTCGCCCCATGTTATAGGTCGAATGTGCTGATACCATAGTATCGGCTGTGCCCGGCACATGAGCCAAGCCGCCAAATGAGCGTTCACGGCGTGTTGTAACAGTATCGGTGGTCCCATCGCCAACATAAAACTCGCCATTGCCGGGGCCTTGCCCATTGCCTGCGCCAGTGGTGGGGCCAAACTTACCAACTGGGTTCGATTGGCTGTTGCTTTCAATCGTCCAAGTGCCAGTAACATTTTGACTAGCCCGTAACACATCACCGGCTGGCAAGGCTGCAATCCGGTCAATGGTATATACGGTTCCCGAAATGGTTCGGGTCATTGGTAAAGCAAATGGGGCTGGGTCTGGAAACCCAATCTGATCATTAAAGCGATCTCGAAAACCAAGCACCATGCTGCTGCCAACAAACTCAATATCGGTCAACATTGGTTGTGGATGTGACACGTGGGCAGCAGGATAAGTAAGATTGGTATCTGGCTCTGAAATACCACCTGGGAAAGTGGTGTCAAGCGTATCGCGCCAAGGTAACCAATTGGCCTTTGTGCCATATACACCGGTAGTGCAAGTAATGCTATAGTCGAGCGAAATTACATCATCGGCGCAAGTTCGTGGGTAATTGAGTGCAAATTGCAACACGGGCGAAGTGCCCCAAACATGGGTGCTGGCGGTATAGGTATAGACATAAGCCTGTAAGTTAGCTGAGGTGCCCCCCCCTTCAGCAGTGCATACGCCACCAACATACAGCGTGCCAGCGCGATATTTTAGGCCAAATGGGCGGGCTGTACCGCTGGTGCAACCCGGGTTTGGAATGGTAGTGCTGAATACTTGGGCAGCGGTGGGGGCAGTGGGGGTTAATTGGGCTGTGAGGCCTAATGGCAATTGATACAGTTTACGGTCAGCAAGGTTTGTAACAAATAAAGTGCTGTCATCTTCTGATATCTCTAAATCACCCAAACCGACTTTGCCGACTTTGCCGTAGGCATAATTATCAAAATCGCCATTGCCATCACTGGGGTCAAAATCGCGGGTAGCTGAGATGATACCGGTTGTGCCAGCACCAAACAACACATCTAAATCGACAAAGGGCACGGCATCATTATCAGGTGCACCATAAGGATAGCCATCGCGTGACATCATATAAATTGTGCCACTGCGTTGCGATCCACTTATGCCCGGCCCAAAATCGCTTAACCGTTTCATATAGGCCGAGGCAAATACCCGTCTTGCAGCGCGATGATAGGCAATGCCAAAGGTTGAACCGACTTGCCCATAACGTCCAATAGACATGTTGGTAGGCATGTAGCTTGACCAAGTCGTGCCAGAGGCCTCATAATCAAATTTTCCTACGCCCGGATCAGCCCCATTGCCACTAAGGTAGCTGTTATAAACCATGCTGCTAATGGCGATTGGAGGGTTATTTTGGCAACAATCGGCGGGGTTAATAACACCAAAGCTAATATTGCTGAGGGTTCCTGTAATTAATCGTACGAATTGTACGCTCGATCCGTTGTTGGTGCCACGCGGCCCCGATTCATAGCCCAAAGCACGCCAGCCGGTAAATTCGATGCGCAAGGGCGTGTTATAGGCCAAGCCAGTGGTAAAGGTGTATAAACCAGAAGCATTGGTTGTGGTGGTTGAAACTACCGCGCCTGCCGCGTTATAGGCAGTGACGGTAATGCCCGCCAAACCGGCATCAATGGCAAAATCGGGCGAAATGCCAGTCGTATTACGCACACCATTGGTGTTGTAGTCAATAAATACAACCCCCGTAATATCGCCTGTGGCAGCCTGCGCTGTTTGAATATGACCCATCAACGGGGTCAGTAAATCGGGCTGAGTGACACCAATCGCTGTTACGCCCAACATGCCTAATACTTGTGCCATCGCTAAACAAATCCGCAACAAACGCTCGCCACAAGCGGCATATGAAATATTTTTAGCGGAGGAATAATTTAAATGAAAATGGAAATAGCGCATATTAATAAAAAATTCAAACAAAGTTAATTTATTCCGTTGGGTTTATTTGCGATCTGGTCACGAGTAAAACAACTGGTTTGCTTCTTATCGATAAGTTTTTTCCAAATTTGCAATAATTTACAGGTATAGTGCAAATCTTCAGGAGTGATGATCAACCATTCGTCTTGAAGGTTTAAATTTATAAAATGCATTGTTGTTTAACTCCTTTGCAGTTATTGACATGACATAAGGGCCGATAGCCGCAAATAGAGAATAGCAATGATTTATCTTTAATAATCACGTTTCAAATATCATGATCGCACCAACACATGCTTGGATTTTTAGGAGAAGTCAACAGAATTTAGGTTAGACTTTATGCAGATTACTTAGACTTATCAAAATCGTGCATATTTAGATGTAGGCTATGTAATAGAAAATACCCTTAACCCAATCCTAAGAAGTAGACTGAAATACATCATTGGGCGTAGGCTGGTCTTAGATATAACGCAAATAAAAAAACACCCATTCGCAATTTATATTGCAAATGGGTGTTTTTATTTTAGAGAAGTTAGCTTCTCGATAAACGGTAGAAATTAAAACAAATTCAAAAAATCGACAAAAACGCTTACTTTTTCACGTTATCCACATACTTCCATGTGTCACGCGCTGGGTCATATTGGAAACGATAGGTCACGCGTTGCGATTGACTCGATGGCGGCACAAGGTTGTAATTAAACTTTAAGCCATCTACCGACATTTCAAACAACGGGTTGTTGGGCGCGATGGTCTTAAACTGTACCCGTCGGCCTTTGTCATTACCACTGGTATCTAATCCAGCTAACGAAAATTCAAAGCGCGGCTCGCCTAAAAAATTACCAACGTCATCAAGCGCAATCGAGCGAATATCAGATGTGCGGGCCGAGCCATAATAAAGCCGTTTGCCCTTAGCTGTATTAAACACCCCCACGCCCAAAGCATCCAAATAATCTAATTGATCGACAACTTTGCCCGTGTTCAAATCAATACGATACAACCGCCCCAATTCTTCGGTGCGGGTGGCCCCCGCAATCGACGACACATACAAACTATTGGTATCACAATCGTAACTCAACCCCATCAAACCATAAGGGTTTAATTGTGACGGTTTTTCTTCGGCGGGCAAATCGAGAAAAGCTTTCATTTCGCCGCTCTTTTCATCCACCCGATATAACGTATTTTGCTTTTCGGGCGGGTTGCTTAACAAATCAACCCGTGGCGCAGGTGCTAAAAAAATATTGCCATTACGATCAAGCATATGCGCATGCATATAACCGGCATCATCCCAGCTTGGGTGTTGATAACTCTTGGTCTTAGGGTCTTTGGGGTCGCTGCCGGTGCTTGAATCGAACAACAACATGCCTTTGATGGTGTATTCAATCGTATTGATCGACACCTGTTTAAAACCCAAATTATTTACAAAAGTCGGCTGTCTTTGGCAGCTTGTCACTGGGCCCATTTGACGGGCAGCTTTGGGCGTAGTGTTGGCAGATGGGGCAATGCTTGGGCGATTGCCCATAAATACCGCAAACAGCCCCCCAATTACAGCCACAATCCCCACACCCGCCGCAACCCATAAACCGGTTAAATTGCGTTTAACTGGCACAGATTTTGCCTTTGCACGGGTTGCTGGGGGTTCGGGGGCGGCTATGGTTGGCTTGGCTTGTGTTGGCGCAGGTCTTTTCTTTGTCATCGTTATGCCTATAAATTGGGTTTCTTAAAGAAACCCAATTTATACATGTCAAAATCTAGGGAATGGGTACAAACATCGGGCCAAAATAGCACGGCCATGTTTTATTCACCACAAACCCTTGCTCAACTACTGCATCAGCCCAGCAATATTCTTTGCCCGGCGTGTTGTCATTTTTCATTTGCGCCACATACCACAGCACCAAATCAGCATTTTGCACAATCTCTGGCTCTGGCTCAATAAATTTTTCTGGGCCTTGTTTATAGTCGGTGTTGCAACATGGGCCAATGGTGATCAAGTCAGCATCGCCCTCATCGCGCACTGCATGGCGCACCGTAATATAGACATAACTATTATCGCCACGACTGCCGTCTTTAAACTGCCCGACATTGGGCTGCATATAAAACCCTTTGCCATCCGCATTCACGATACGATATTGATAACCTTCGGGCGTAAATGGTGTTTGTGGGGTTTGCAAATTCCACTTTTCAACGCTCCAATCTCGCCAAGTTGTGCCATTCCATTCTGCAAAATTGTTCTTGTCACTACCACCTGCCGTCAAATCTAGGCGCAACACTGGGCGATAAGTGCCGTCGGTGCCACAACCGCGCCCATGATTGGCCCCAGATGGGCGAAAGCGCCCATCGTTATAAAACTCATAACGCTGCTCATATTTGTAATTGCATGGCCCTGGCCAGCCTTCGCCAATAAAAGTTTGCACAATGGCAAACCCAATCACTTGATCACCTTGCTTAATATCTTTAATTTGGGGGCCATCATGCGCAACGACGGCGGCGGCGCTAAAGACCGGGCACCCAACCGCATCGCTATAGCCAAAACCGGCTGTTTTTGAATAACCGACATGCCAATCAACTAATTTGGCGCTGCGCATAACGGCTTTGCTATTAAATTTAACCTCATTTAACGCCAAACCGTCTGAACTGGTCAAAATATAGCTCAAATCCCAGCCATTACGGCTTAATGGCGTGGCCTTGTCGCAAAAGCGCTCGGCGACCACTTCATTTTGCAACGATTGCTCAGTCACCAGCGATTTTGGGCCACTCTTGCCAAGATCAGTCCAGCGTGTGCCGACCAAAGTGCCATCGGTCAAATCCACAATCGCCCACAAAGCACGCTCACCCTGAATAAAGGTGGGGGCAACACACAAATGCGCTGAACGCTCACACGCACTGCCATTCAAGGCCGTTTTGATATTGGGCATCACGGCATTTCCAACCCCCGGCTTAAAGCCCAGTGCTGTCGCCACCTCGGGCGCATTTACCGCAATTTGGTTCGCAATTTCGGTCAAATATAACGGAATATCGGGTTGCGTATTGGGGTGATGGTTGACTGAGACCACTTTTTTGCCATCCACATCAACCACTGCAAAACTGGCTAAGTTGTAGCCATAGTTATACATTTCAACCCGATAACATTTTTTATCTTGACACGCCGCCGCATCTGCTGGGCCAAGGTCGCTGGGACGAGCAGGCCGCGATTGAAATATTTCGCTGCGCAAAGGTTGCTTTGTTTGTGGGTGACGGGTATAGCTGAGAAATTGCGGGTTTTGTAAAGCCAAATCTTGGGCCTGTTTTGCCAATACGTCACTCACATTTGCCAATGGCAATACGGGCAATGGACTCACCAGCACTTTTTTAAAATTCTCTTCGCGGGTCGCCAAGGCCGGAATTGCCTCGCCTCCAACCCGAACTTGTCGGTCGGCTAAAACGCTTTGGCCAGTTACGGGCGTAGGTCGCGTTCGGGCAGCACGTGTGGGTGTCGCATCGGGGGCATTGGTGCAGGCCACCAATAACGCACAGCCAGATATAAGCGCGAACCATTTGGTGCGTTGCGACGATCCGCCCCTTAAAAATTGAAAAGCCATATGTACCTCGATGAAATAACGACGAAATGCAATATTACCGTTAAACGGTGCAATACTCTAAATCATAGCGCAGTTTTTTCTGTTGTCTTATTTGAGAGTGCCTAGGGAACTAGAGGTGATGTAAGATTAGGAGATGGAAAGTTGTATATAACCCGAGTTGCTACCCATAACAAAGCTAAAAAGCGAGTCTCTAAAC
>CAZLOF010000168.1:0-8791 GCA_964560745.1 uncultured Thermoflexus sp. | reverse complement strand
CCACCTTCCGCTTTGACCGCCTCTTGCAGCCTGCGCGCGGCTTCTTCTATCCACGGCAGGTACATCGCGCGCAGTGCGGCGCCCACCGCTTCCAGGTCGGCCTTGGCATGCACGCAGGCCAGTGCATGCAGTGCCGCCTGGTCCACTTGCCAGCCAGACTGTTGGTAGCTAGCGGCCAGGTCGGCGGGCGTCTGACCAATTGGCAGCGTGCTGCTGCGCTCGGCCACCAGAGCCAGATGCCCCAAGGCCTCGGCCAGCGGCGAACGCCCCATGCTCGCCCACAGCCAGCCCCGGCGCAAACCATGTTCCTTCTCCGCTGCCAACACCGCTGCACAGGCTTTTGGCGCCATCATGCTGGCGCAGGCTGACAGGGTATAGCGCAGGGCCGCTTCGCTTTGCTCATTGACCTGAGGGTACCCCGCCAGCAAGCCTTGGTCCGGGAACAGGCCCAGTTCCGGCGGCTGCACCTTGGCCAACAGCCCGAAAACGTTGGGGAAGCTGCTGTACGAGTCCCGGTAAAGCTCGGCAACCGCAGCCCACTTGCCTTCGGCCTTGGCCAGCCGCTCTGCGGCCACCAGCACGCCGTCGGCCACCGGGTCGAAGCCAAAATCCATCTTGCAGAGCTTGGTGAACACATCCCACAGCACATCGCTCCATTGGCTGCGGGCCGCGTCGGGGGCATTCATCCAGAGCAGCAGGTCACGGGTGGGGTTTGGTAACAACAAGGTCTGCAGCCATTCTGCGTTGATGGGGCGGCCCTTGAAATCGTCTACGCTGCGTTCCCATAGAACCCCCGCTAGCGAGGCTTGGCCGAGGGCCTCTTGCGTGGCTTTATCCTGCGCCACTTCCAGGCCAAGACCACCGTTTTTTGATGAGAGAAACGAGCTGAGCGTCCAGTCTTTACCGTTTGCCTGACTCCAGAAAGCGCCACGGTACTGCAATTCCGCTAGCGGCTGCAAATCACGAGGGCAACTTTCTATGGCACGCAGGTCTGAACGGCTCACGCCTGGCAGGTACAAAACACATGGACTGTTGTCACCGCCCATGTCTGATACCAGCCCGGCAACAGCGCATTTCAACCAAATTGCTGGACCTTGGCGTGCTGTCGAATCGAATGCACCCAATTGAGCAATACCGGGAATCTCCGCATGCAATCTGGCTATGACAGGTGCCCACTGCGCATCAGCATCTGTCCACAGAACAGCGGCCGGCCTGACTTGCACTGACCCATTGACCTTTGCGGCGTCTTTGAGTGCGATGGCCAGTGCTTGGAAGAGCGTAGGAGACTTTGTCATTCGTATTCCATGCCTCAGCCGAGAAGCGAAGCCTGCGGGCTCCGTGCGTAGCGGACAGGTTTCTTGAGTTTTTCTACTTGCCCCAAGTCAACAGCCTTCCTAAGCCATGCTTTGGCCTGCCCCTTTTCCAGGCCAAGGCGTTGCGCAACGTCCTCTTCTGACAGCGGCCCGGCTATCAGAGCTGATGCGAGCTTCACTAGGAAGTCAGCATACATGTCCAGCGAAGCTGGGACGGCACTGACGGGGGTAACGACAGGGGTAGGCACTGCATTTGAACCCGTGTCCATCGATGGGGCAATATCACCAGGAGCAGACTTCTTCGGCTCATTCAGCAAAGGCTCGCTGCAAGGTGCATGTTCCTCAACGACTGCTCCAACAGCACTATTCGCCTCGGCTTCACAGGGACTCTCACCGTCAGATGGCAATGATTGCTGGGGATGAGCAGCCTCGGACACCCCATTGGTCGCTGGCGCGGCACGCTCAAAAAATTCGACGAGCCCCTGCCCTTGACCGGGCGCATAGGTGAAAGCGATACCCCCTTTTTCCACTAGCGCTGCGTTCCCCGCGCCATTACCCGGTGTCCGTACATAAAGCGGAACCCATTTGTGGTTCAGTGCCTCTAGGGCTCCTTCCCACGTACCACCACTGCCCAGCGCTGAATCAATCACCAAGGCTCTGTCCGATAAAGCGTAGATGTACTTGTTGCGCCCCATGGCATTGCCAGCATTGAATGCCGCTTCGGGGTAGAACGGGGAGACGAGAACGAGCCGCCCCTCTTGCAAGCCCAGCCTGTTTTGTCGGTTCACACTGGTTTTGAGTAAGTCATTGGCCAGAACGCCAATGGTGTGGCCTCCGGCCTCGGTGGAACCCTGCATGGCAGCCGCGTCAACGCCGCGTGCACCGCCAGAGACCACTCCCATGCCTTCCAGTGCGCACAAGGCGGCAACCTCTCGGGTGAACTCTAGAGCAGCCTCGGTGGCATCCCGGGAGCCAATGATGGCCAAACCACCGATATCAAGAAGCTCCTTGTTCCCCGCACCGTATAGTAATGGTGGCGCAGCATGCTTGAGATGGCGCTTCAAACGCTTTGGAAACTCCGCATCGCCGCGCGACATGACCCAGAGACCACCACGGCTCCAGCGTTCCAAAGCCAGAGCCATCGCAGTGCCACGCCCTAGCAAGAAATCAATGCGTGTCCGCTCCAGCTTCGCTTCCTGGACCGCCTGCAGTTGTTCCCTGCCACCCTCGGTCATAAGGTCGGCGGGACGGAGGTTGCACGCGTTCAGCCATTTCGCAAATTCACCGTACTCGCGGGCCGACAGCGGTTGATACGGCTCATGCCGCTCGCCGCCAAAACGCCCGCACAGCAGCAGGACAATTTCGGTATCTGCACTTAAGGCCTGATGGCTCATTTCATACTCATTTCATTTGGCCGAAGTGGTGGCCAAGGCGAAGGGATATACCGCAGCCGTTCCTGCCTGCCGGAGCAACGCAGCTGCCAAGGTCAACGTCCAGGCCGAGTCGACCACATCGTCCACAAGCAAGACCGCGCCCTTTGGTAAGGCACCACGCTGAACCGTGAAAGCGCCATCCAGGTTGTTGCACTGGTGATAGCGGTTCTCCATCTCTTTTTGTGGCTCTGTATCTCGGGTTTTCTGGATGACGGCATGAAACGGAACACCCAGGGCTGCAGCCAACTTGGCGGCGAAATCTGGCACCAGATTAGGGTGCCGATTAGACGGGATACACGTTACCCATGCCACACGCGCTGCGTCACTCCATCGATTGCGAATGAGGTCCATCGCAGCACCCACAAGTTCATCATCGAAGCGCCCTCGGGATTTTCCTCGGGCTACAAGTTCGCCCCACTCTGGCTCTCCCCAACGAGAAAGCACGCGCCCCTCTTCGCCACGCAAAGACGTCGGAATGTTGTATGCGGTCCATCCAAACTGCGCGCAGTATTGGACAAAAGCAGCGCGGTCCCACTGCTTGTTCAATTCGAGCGGCATCTCGCTGTGGCGCACAAACCGCCGCGCTGCAATCTGTGTACTGCGCTGCGCCTCCGCGGGCAGAACGGGGCGCCCCAGGCAGACAGCACATCGGCTACACGGCTGGGCATGGGGGTCGTCCAGTGCTTCTGCTAAAAACTGCATCAAGCAGCGCTCATTAGCCACATAGCTTTGCATCTGCTCCCACTCCGCCACACGCTGAACAGTCAAATGTGCAATGCGCGCACGGTCGATTTGATAAGGATTGGGGGTTCGATACCAAAGACTGTCTATCTTCAACACAGGGGACAGGGGCTCCACCACGAGTAACTTCAGCACCTTTTCAATCTGCGACTGACGCAGATTCACGGCGCGCTCGATTCCTCGAACATCCAGCCCGTTGTTGGCTGCTTCGAGCGCATCCAGGATGCACTTGACCTGCCACTCAGGGGGGAAAGCAGAATCGCGGAAGTGCGCGTTGATTTTTTCCTCCTCCTCGCCCGAGAGCAGCACTCCATACGCCTTCGGTATTGCTCGCCCTGCGCGCCCCACTTGCTGGTAGTACGACACCACGTTACCAGGGGTTTGGTAGTGGATGACAAACGTCAAGTCCGGCTTGTCATAGCCCATACCCAGCGCCGTAGTTGCTACCAGGCACTTGATTTTGTTCGCTAGCAGCGCCTTCTCAAGACCTTGCCTCACATCATCAGGCTGGTCCGCATGGTAGGCATGCGCGTCCACACCATTCAGACAGAGCCATTCAGCGACACGGTTTGCATCGCGAATCGTCAAGGTATAGACAATGCCGCTGCCGGGCAGTTGCGGTATGTGGTCGGCCAGCCACGCAAGGCGCTCGGCCGGTCCAGGCATTCGCATGGCCTGCAATGCCAGGCTCTTGCGGACAAGCGGGCCTCGCTGCACCACCACGGAGCCACCTAACTGCGCAGCAACATCTTTTTCAACCCGATTGTTCGCAGTGGCTGTCGTGGCGAGCACCGCGATATTGCTCGGTAGCAAAGCCAGTATCTGGCCAATGCGCCGATAGTCCGGTCGAAAGTCATGTCCCCAGTCTGAAATGCAATGCGCTTCATCGACCACCAGCAGGCCAATGCGAGCTGCAATGGGCTGCAGCGTTTGGCTGACAAACTGGTCATTGGCCAAGCGCTCCGGCGATATCAGCAAAAGGTCCACCTGGTTGGCCAGTAGCTGGGCACGCGCCTGAGCCCAGTTCGTTTTGTTTGTGGAATCTATGCGCAGCGCCCTGAGCCCCAGCCGCTCCGCTGCCTCTATCTGGTTACGCATGAGCGCAAGCAAGGGAGAAATGATGAGCGTGACGCCAGACCCTTGGGCTCGCATCAGTTTGGCTGCGACAAAGTACACCATGCTCTTGCCCCAGCCCGTACGCTGGACGCAAAGCACCTTTCCCCGCCGGTTGACGATATGGTCAATGGCCTCCCACTGCCCGTCACGAAAATGGATGCTGCCTGAGTGCTGCGCATCGCTGCTCACCATGGCTGTTCTCAGCAGATGCAGCGCTGCATCATGCGTCACCAAACTCATAGAACTACTCCCGTGCCAGTTTCGGACTTCAAGAGCGCTGACAGCTGGGGCGTCGACTTCAGTTTCTCGACATACGAACAACCCTGGTTATCTGGCTTCCAATGCGGGCACGCTAGGAAAAACATGTCCAGCAGGTCTTTGGCATCCGTTTTCTTTTGCAGCACCATGGGCTCGCCATGGATGGGGCACGTCACCAGCTCAATGCTCTGCTTTCTGAACGCCAAGTCAGTCCGCAAGTCATCCATCCTCATTTTCAGGATTTGCCTTTGCACCGGGTCTTCAAGGATGACGCCAAATTCCGCTTTCTTCATCTTCAACTCTGGCGTGGACCTGTCCGTCACAAGCCGATAGTCGGAGTCTTGCAAGGGCGCTTTCCGTTTGCATTTACCTTGACCCTCCGGCAGGTAGTAACCGGTACACCCCCAGAAGAAATCATTCGGCCCCGCGACATGGAGGTCGCGCTTCCATTGCAGCTTCATGGGCCGCCCACACAAGCATGTTTTCCCCAAAGAATCCGCGAAGGCGTTGTACTGCATTACGTGTGCAGTTTCTGCATCCACCTCGACTTTTTCGAGCACAGCCTCAGATTCGAGGATTTTTTCCGCCGCTTTTACTTCCTTGGCTTGCTGTCGCTTCCCCATCAGCTCATCACGCTCCTCGCGCAACGAATTCCAGCGTTGGCGTTCTTGGTCTGTAAGGCCACGCCCACTCATGGACCGGTTGCGCAAAAACATGATTTCGTCGTTCACTTCGCGAAGACGGTCTTTCTGCTTGTGCGCTTCCTGCGCCGCTTTTTCTTTGACGCTCCCACCCTTGTCAACGTATGCCTTGTACGCGGTACGAACTTTGTCCACCACCTCGGTCACGACTTCTTTGACCACACCAATGAGCGTGCCAATGCCATTGGCTACCCAGTTAAAAAAGCTCATGACAACTCCTTAGATAGCACGCGTTCTTGCTGAAGCAGTCGCAGCGCCAACAGCTTTGCCTGGTGCGACTGGTACGACGTGGCAAGGGCGGCCTGATTGATGGTTCTGTCAAACACAAGTCCGCCCGCAATAGCGGCGGGAAATGACAGCAACCCGCCGTCTAAGGCGTACACAGCAGCACCAATGGTTTGCGTGACCACAATGCGCTGGCTGCGCCGAGCCAGGGCCAACTTGAACCCGTCAATAGACTGCTGACCTACCCACAGTTGGCGCCCCTCGTACAAGGCCATGGCCGCTAACGGCAGCAAGGGATGGAAGTGGTCCAAAAAACACTCAGACAACGAAACGTCAACCGCGCCCACGCCCATGTAGACCTGCGTCCTTAGCTCTTGGTCTGTGATGCCGCTGTCCAGCACCAATCCACTGTCCGCCACTTCGCCCGTGGCCAGAATCTGAAAGTCGGGGTAGCGCTCCAGAGCCGAGCGGATATAGCTCACGCTGTCTGTGGCCTTGAGCTGCAAGTATTCCACCACAGCGCCATGTTCATCTTCGATGCGCAGGTCCCATCCTGGCTGCGTCATGGATTCGGCCAACACGGCTTGCTGCCCCGGCTCCAACAGCAGCGGCCCCACCTGCTGCCCCTGGTTCAACCTGTCCACCACCAGGTACTCGAAATACTTGCCCTTGGCCGTGTTGACTGCGCCCTGCAAAGCGTCGCCGTCCAGCGCAAACAGATTTTTCTCTGTCAGCGTCGGGTTGGTGTCATGAATAGCCTTCAGCAGCAATGGGTCGATATCTTCTGGCCCATCACCGACGGCAACTTGAGCCGAGGCGGCTGCGACCGTAATGTCCAGCAAAGATTCTCGATTGGCTTTGATAAACCTCCGAAAAGCATGCTGAAATGCCTCGCCCGCTGGAACGTCTCCTGCCCTGACATATTGGCGTGCAAGGCGACTGAGGCGGCTGGAAGGAAGGGTGCTCATGGCGAAAGCCCTCAAACCTTGCGCAATTGAGCCACATCAGCCTTCAGGCGCTGCAAGTCGGCCACCCAGCCCGAGGCAGATAGGCCCTCCGGCTCCAGGCCCAAACTCTCCTCAATGCGGGTGATACGCCGTTCCAGCCCCTGTACAAACTGGTCCAGCCCCCCCAGCACCTCCTCCACCATCAACAAATGCTGCTCCATTTGGGCGCGAAGGTCTTTTTGAGTCACGGCGTCAAACATGCACTTGCTCCTTGGCTTTTCGGGCTACCAGCTTCTCCGCCCGCGTCAAATGATGGTCATTGATGCGGTCACCCCCAAACACCTTGAACCACGGCGCGCTTTCCACGTCCTTGCCACGGTCCTTGTCCCAGGTGATGTTGAGCTTGGGCTTGCGGTTGTGGCGGAGCACTTCGGCGGTCATGAAGGGGCGGATGTTCAGGCGCACGCCGTCGTTCAGGTCGGGGTTCCAGCCGATGGGTTGCTCGGCCAGGCTCTTCCAGCGCACGAAGATGTCGTAGCCGGTCTTGCCGTCGGACTCGCCTTCCAGAATCAGCTCCAGGCGGCGTTTGAAGTCTTGGGCGGCGGCCAGGCGGGTTTGCGCGCCGTCCACGCCGTCGCGCACGCCTTTTTCCTGCTGGCCAATCCAGGCGCCCAGGTAGGTGTGGATGAGGCGCTCCAGGTTTTTGGCGTCCAGCCGGTGGTAGTTGACCAGCGCGGCAAAGCCGTCTTTGAGGCCGTCCCACACATGCCAGACGAAGGGGCGGTGGTGGAAGCGCTTGGCGTGTTGCTCGAAGAATTTTTCGCGCAGCCACACCTCCAGCCCCTTGCCCGCGCAGTCGGCCTGGGCCAGCAGTTGGTCGAGGATGGCGGGGCGCCAGCTGCCGGGCTCCACGGTTTCCCACGCGGCTATCAGCAGTTGCAGCAGGCGCTCGTGCGCCGGGGCCTCGCCGCGCACCGAGGGCAGGCAGCAGATGCCGTCGTCGTCGGTGTGCGCCTCCAGTGCGGCGCAGCGCGCAATCCAGGTGTGGGCGGCGTCGGACAGCTCCATGGGCGCGCGCTGGGGGGCGGCAGTGGTGGTGCTTTCGCTATCAATTAAAGAGCTTCTTGCGCTTGCTGCATCAGGGCTAGAGGCCAATTTGGCTTGATTTTCTGGCGTGGGCAGCGCTAGCGTGGTACCGGTGGCTGCAGAACTCTCATTTTGATAGCTGCTTGCGCTTTCTGGGCAAGCGCTAGAGGCCGATTTGGCTTGGTATTTTTCCGACCCTGCCGCCCCGGCCACTGCGGCGGCTTCTTGCTCTGCTGGCCAGCGGTAGCCCACCATGCGCGCCACTGCCACTTGCAGCGGGTCGGTGGCGGGCAGCGGGTGGCCGTGGAACAGCCATTGCGTGGGGTCGTCGGAGTAGGGCTTGGGCAGGCCGTGGGGGTAGCGCTGGCGAGCTACCTCTACCCAACGCTCCTCGTCGAACACCACTTTAGTGAGACTCCCCGGAACAACCTTCACCGATTGGTTTAGTCGTCGGACTTCTTCCACGTATTCGTCGGAGTGCGTGTAGCACCACAGTGCAGGAAGAAGCTCTGGCTTTGCCGGAATCAGTGGTGAGACTGAATCATCGAAAGGTTCACCGCTGTACAGCGTCACGTTAAGGGCCCGCATACGCTGAATCGCAATGCCCTTTTTTCCAACGACCGACTTTGGTGGGAAGTTGTGAGCTGTTGGACTGTTGTGGAGAGCACCTCGCTCTAGTTCCCAGCGAATGAAGTCAGAACGGCCGGTGTAGAAGTGCTGTTCAATTGGCGCCTGTTGCATAGGTTGCCAGACGATTCCAAGGTCAGAAACTTCCCAATGACGAATGACGTATCGGTTGTCGTCTGCAGTCACAAGTCCTTGCCAGGCCCTCGCCTTTGCTTGCAATAGCGACGACGAGTCAACCAACTCAAAGGCAACGATGGCATCCGGATTCCCCAACTGCCCCTTCTGGCGGACCGCCACCACCGCGCCCTCGCGCAGCAGCAGCGCTTTTTCTGGTGCCGACTTGG
>CAZLOF010000167.1:0-8796 GCA_964560745.1 uncultured Thermoflexus sp. | reverse complement strand
GCATTACCCCGCGTGCATTGCATTATTACGATGAAGTGGGGTTACTGAAGCCAACGCAAATAGGGAGCAATGGCTATCGATATTATGGCGATGAATCGTTGTTGCGTCTACAACAAATCTTGTTGTATCGCGAACTCGATTTGCCCATCGATGAGATCAAAAAAATCATGAGAAACCCTGATTTTGAGATCTTGTCGGCGCTCGAAAGCCACAAGAATGCCATTAGTCAGCGCATTGTGCACATGCAACGGCTAATCAGCACAGTCGAACAAACCATCTTGCATATTAAGGAAAAAAAAACAATGAGTAACAAACAATTATTTGAGCCTTTTAATGAGGCCCAACAAGCTGAATATCAAAAAGAGGCAGAGCAAAAATATGATCCAGCAACCGTAAAAGCATCGGCAAAAAAATGGCAGGGCTATAGCGCCGCCGAAAAACAACGCATCAGCGAAGAGGGCGATGCTATTTACCGTGATTTTGTGGCCGCAATTCCCAAAGGTGCAGCCTCGCCCGATGCCCAACTGTGTGTAGAACGCTGGCGGCAGCATATGTCATATTTTTGGACTCCCAATGAGCAACAATTGCTAGGGTTAGCCAATACATATAACGATGATGAGCGGTTTAAGGCCAATTTTGACAAAATTGACCCTAATCTCGCTGCATTTATGCGCGAAGCCGTGACGGTTTATGTCTCTAATCGCGTCTAAAGTTAACTCGTAAAAAACAGGGGTAGAAGACGCGCCAGTGGCGCGTCTTTTTTGCGATATAACCCTTGTGTTAAGATTTCGCGTATCATCTGCGCTTGTTGCTAAATGATGCCGATGAACGGGTAAAAATGATTGCGCGGCGTGCAACCCCTCAAGTCCCACAAAATGTGCGATAACCAACATTGACATCAGACGCGGGGGTGGCATAAGATTCAAACCCAGCACGAGGGGTGAAGGGTTGGGCTAAAACCTCGAGCAGCGTTTCAAATGGCGCGAAATCTGCACGGGTGACAGCCGCATCTAACGCCGCCTCAACCAAGTGATTGCGCGGGATGTAAATGGGGTTGATGCTATTCATGGCTTGGACACGGGCGGCAGGGTCACGCGGCTCACGCGCCAACCGTGCCCGCCATTGTTGCAGCCATTGGTCAAAACTAGCGCTGTCGCCAAACTGCGCCCATAACGCATCTGCATTGCCAAGCACAGCATCGGCCAAGGCGCGAAAAACCTGTGTGTAATCGGCGGCTTGTTTGCGCATGATGCCGAGCAAGCTCTCTGCCAACGCCAAGTCACCGGCTTCGGGGTGGCTTAACCCAAGTTTGGCGCACATGCCATTTAACCAATGGTGTGAATAACGCTCGGCAAAATTAGTGATGACCTCGGTCGCCAGTTTTACCGCTTGGTCGCTATCGGGGTCGATCAGTGGCAAAAGGGCCTCGGCCAGTCGCGCCAAATTCCAACGCGCCATCGTAGGTTGGTTGCCATAGGCATAACGCCCATGCGTGTCGATTGAGCTAAAAACGGTATTGGGGTCGTAGTTATCGATAAAGGCACACGGCCCATAATCAATAGTCTCGCCCGATATCGCCATATTGTCAGTATTCATCACGCCATGAATAAACCCGACCAACATCCACTGCGCAATGAGTGCGGCTTGGGCATCGCTCACTGCTTGCAAAAACGCCAAATAGGGATTGGCGGACTGTTGCAAGGCTGGATAATGCCGCGCAATGGCATAGTCGGCCAATTGACGCACCTTGGTGATATCGCTACGCGCCGCAAAAAATTGAAATGTGCCGACGCGAATGTGGCTGGCGGCGACTCGCGTTAGCACCGCCCCAGGCAAACGGGTTTCGCGCTGCACGGCTTCACCCGTTGCCACTGCTGCCAATGCGCGGGTGGTTGGGATGCCCAACGCATACATGGCCTCGCCGATAATATATTCGCGCAAGACTGGGCCAAGGGCGGCTTTGCCATCGCCCCCGCGTGAGAATGGCGTGCGCCCCGACCCTTTAAATTGAATGTCTCGGCGTTGCCCGTGACGGTCAATCACTTCGCCCAGCAAAAGCGCCCGACCATCGCCTAATTGGGGTGAAAACCCACCAAACTGATGCCCAGCGTAGGCCTGAGCCAAAGGCTTTGCACCGGCGGGCGGCACATTGCCCGCAAAAATAGCCGCTCCTGCTGGCGATGTCAATGCGTCAGCATCTAACTTCAGTTCATTTGCCAAGGCGCGGTTTAGTTTTACTAATTTGGGCGCGGGGGCGGGGGCGGCTTGCCATTCGATGTATAGCCCTTCGAGGTCACGGGCATAGGTATTGTCGAAATTAAAGCCAAAGGTGGGGTCGGGGGCGGGGGTTGTCATAAAAATTGCGCGATAAGGGTATCGCAATTAACTTATTTTACTTTGGCTAAAATACTTCTTGATCTTGGGCATAATAAACACCATGCCGACTGATCTATTCACCCAAGCCGCCCAAGAACAAACCGACCGCGAGGCCCCGCTGGCAGCGCGAATGCGCCCGCGCACGCTGGATGATTTTATTGGTCAGGAGGAGATTGTGGGGCCGGGCAAATTGTTGCGGCGGGCGATTGAGTCTGACCGGCTGTTTTCATCCATTCTGCTATGGGGGCCGCCCGGCACTGGCAAAACCACCTTGGCGCGAATTATTGCCAACCGCACCAGCAGCCATTTTGAAACGCTAAACGCGGTCATGGCTGGCATCGCCGATATACGGCGGGTGGTGGCTGATGCCAAAGAACGCCGCAAGTTATATCGCCAACGTAGTATTTTGCTGGTCGATGAAATTCATCGCTTTAACAAAAGCCAGCAAGATGCGCTGTTGCCGCATGTCGAAGATGGCACGCTGATTTTGATTGGCGCAACCACCGAGAACCCCTATTTTGAGGTCAATAGCGCTTTACTTTCACGCTCGCGTTTGTTTCAACTAAAAACCTTGACCGAAGCGCATGTGGTGACGCTGTTGAAGCGGGCATTGACTGACAAAGAACGGGGCTATGGCGCACGGATTGTGATGGCCGATGAAGAGGCGTTGCGGCATTTGGCAAGTGTGGCTGGTGGCGATGCGCGTAACGCCCTCAATGCCATCGAGTTGGCTGTTGAATCGACCCCAGCCGATCAAAACGGGGGCATTCATGTTACGCTAGCGGTAGCGCAAGAGAGTATTCAGCGGCGAGCAGTGTTGTATGACAAAGA
The DNA here is from genome assembly GCA_964560745.1 of uncultured Thermoflexus sp. Taxonomy (GTDB): domain Bacteria; phylum Chloroflexota; class Anaerolineae; order J036; family Brachytrichaceae; genus AQU-03. The sequence continues at coordinate 5,589 of CAZLOF010000167.1, read as the reverse complement.
AGGTGATGCGCATTACGACACCATCAGTGCTTTTATTAAAAGTGTGCGCGGCAGCGACCCCGATGCGGCACTGTATTGGCTGGCGAAGATGTTATATGCGGGTGAAGACCCGCGTTTTATCATTCGGCGTTTGCTCATTTTGGCGGGCGAAGATATTGGTCTGGCGGACCCGATGGGGTTGGTGGTGGCGACTTCGGCGGCGGCAGCTTTTGATTACATGGGCATGCCCGAAGGCATGTATCCTATCGTCGAGGCCACGCTTTATTTAGCCACTGCGCCAAAATCAAATACGGCGGGCAGTTATTTTAGGGCGCGGGCGCAAATTGAGCTTGAGGGTGCGGGTGAAGTGCCTGATCATTTGAAAGATGCGAACCGTGATGCCAAAGGCTTGGGGCATGGCAAAAATTATGCTTACCCGCACGAATTTGAGGGGCACTTTACCCCGCAAAATTATTTGCCGCGTAATATCGCTGGCATGACCTTTTATACCCCCAGCAATCAGGGCTATGAGCAAATGGTGGCTGACCGACTCGACCGTTGGCGCGAGGCGCAACGCCAAGCACTCGGCATCACCGAGCGCGCCGGGCCGCAGTTGTCGCAAACCGAAATTGAGAAGATGAAGCGTGAGCGCTAAGATGCGCAACCAGTATAATTTAAGCAAATGCAAGCCTTACGCCTGTTTGGGCGCGTGTTTTTACACCTGCTCCTCATCACTGCCATCATCACCGACGGGCTTATTGCGGTTAATGTGATATATGCCGCACACACCGATACAGCTATGCCAGCCCTCGCGCCCACACGGGTGGTGGTTCCAAACATTCCTGATGACCTATTACCATTGCCAAGCAATGTATGGAAATGCTCATGCGACTCGGATGGCTGTTGGCCGGGCTGTTTCACGGTGGCCTCAGCCAGTGTGTTGAAATATTGGGCAGCCCGTGGCTACCCAGCCCTTTGGAATAATGACCCAAACGCTACCTATTACAAATTGCGTGAAATGTTCCCCAATTTGTTGTGTTATGGCAATGGCAACGGCAATGGCAAACCCGGCGATACCGGCTATGACGCCTTCGATGTCGCGTCTGGTATTCGCCAATTCACCAACCTAAAGGGCTATGCCTTTAAAACTGTGCCTATTGCCGAACCGACTTTTGACGACATTAAACGTGAAATCGACTCAGGTCGCCCCGCAATTGGGGCGTTTGCCGAATCGCCTTGGGGCAGCCACGCCGGAACCATCATCGGCTACGATACGACGGGGGGGCAACGCGCCATGATCATTCGCCCCAATTTGCCCAATCGCGACGATATTATTTTGAAATGGGGGATTGGCTATCAAGGCTTTTCGATGGTGACGGTCGAGCCAGCGAGCCCAGCCGACCTCAATTTGAGTGTGCCGCTCAATTTTGATATTACGGTGAATGACAAAGACCCCGGCTTTTCGATGTCGGGCGAATGGCAAGCCGCATTGGGTTATGGTTTTGGTGGCGAATCACGCGCGATTTGGTCAGCCAACCAAAACCCAAACGCCACTGACGACAGCGCGTGGGCACGTTGGCAGCCCGATTTGCCCTTTGATGGCATGTGGGAAGTGTTGGTGTGGATGCCACACGACGAAAAAGATGTCAACCTCAGCCAAACTGCGCTTTACAAAATCAATCATGCCGAGGGGCAAAACTTAGTGCGGCGCTCGCAACAAGATGCCCCACAAGGTTGGATGTCGCTTGGGGCATTTCCATTTGTGCGTGGCGGCAATGCGCTGGTGCAATTGGGCAACTTTACCAACGACAAAATACCAGTCAAATTGTGGGCCGATGCGATTAAATTTGCGTGGCGTGCCCCGCTAATTGTGCGATCAGAAGAAGATGCGCTGCAAAATTTTATTGTGCTAAATGGCAAACGCCACCGAATCCCAGACAACGATACCTTTGGGGCATTGCGGCTCAACAAAAGCCACATTCGCAAATTATCGGCCTTGCCGCTCAACCAATATCCCCCCGGCGATAACCTGCCCAGCTTATTTACCTCGTGGGTCGGGCAATATTTCAATAACAATCAACTCAGCCAGCCAGCCTCGCAAGTGCAGCTTGACCCGGTTATCAATTTTCGTTGGACTGGAACCGCCCCTGCGCCAAACATGAGTAAAAGCGGCTATTCGGCCCGTTGGTCACGGGTATGGGCCTTAACCGAGGGTAATTACCCATTCAAAGTGCAGGCCATTGGCGGGGTGCGGGTGTGGGTAGATGGGCGTTTGGTAGTGGATGGTTGGGAAGCGCCAGACGATATTTTGATTGAGCATCAAAGCATTGTGTCGTTGCCCAGTGGCTTGCATAAAGTTGAGGTTGAATATGTCAACCGCAAAGGCCTGTCGCAGTTGCAGTTTTTTAATTTGCCGCCCAGCATCCCGCTGGTCGATATTAGCACACCCACCGCAACCCGCGCCCCAACTGCCACCATCAAATGGACTGATACCGGTGATGCTGTGCAAGGCGAGCCGCGCAAATTTTATGCTGGGTTGTGGGAATTAGGTGGTGGCTGGAGTTTGAATAGTGGCTGGATCACAAGCACCGAGTGGACAGTGGCTTTTCCGAAGGATGGGCGTTATGTGTGGCGAGTATCGGCCAGCGATGGCAGCACGGTGAGCGATTGGAGTCGTGCCCGTGAATTGGTGGTAGATCGCACCCCGCCCTTTGCGCAAATGGTGGCAGCAATCCCGCGCAATTTTGTGCCAGAGGTAGACCCATCAACTGCCAAAGCCAAAACCGTAACACCCATAACCGGCACGACTGGCCTCACATTAACTTGGACGGCCACTGATACCCTGAGCGGTGTGGCGTTTTATGATGTGCAAGCCCGCGAGATTGTGCGTGCGACCGAGATTATGACGGCTACCGTAATTGAAAAGCCGATGCAAAAATTGCGCACCGAGTTGACCGTATCGGGGACGCAAGAAATCACGCGCTCGGTCATTTATACCGAGGTGCAACAAGAGGTGAAATTGGTGCCGATGAAGGCGCTGATGCCAATCAACGGCGCGTGGTCGTCTATCGGCAGTGCCATTACTGCCACCGAGACGATCTTTGTCGGTGTGCCGGGCAGCGCTTACGAATTTCGGGTGCGGGCGGTTGACCGCGCTGGCAATGCCCAACCTTGGCTCGATGGCTATTCGGTGCAAGCGCAAATTGACCCAAATACGGTAGTTTATCGGGTGATGTTGCCATTGATGGCGCGAGATTAGCGGGTGCTATAGACCCGCCTCATCACGCGCCTAAACACAATTGCAACATGGCTTGCCGAGTGGCTGGCAATGCCAAAGCCGTTGTTAGGCGTTGAGTGGCGTTGAGATAGAGGCGATAGCCATTTTGTTGGGCCAAGGTATTCGCCTGTGCCGCTATCTCGGCAGCGGCTGTGCTTTGCCCTTGCCACAATAACACGACCAATTGCAATAAATAATGATCGAGCCGCACCTCGACCCCAAATTCGAGAGCGGGGGGGTTGCTGGCGATGGCCTCGGCCTGTGCCATATCACCTGCCACAAATTGCGCCATGCCGAGGTAAGTGCGCATACTGCTACGCAAACGCTGGTCACGCTGTGCGCCCTCGGTTGCCAACGCCTCATTCAACAATGCAATAGCGCGTGGCCCATCGCCTTGCATCGTCACAATCAGCCCCAGCATATTGAGATATTGCCCACGTAGCCACGCCTCGCCGCTGCGCTCGGTGTCAGCCAAAATACGCTCAACAGTGCGTCGCGCCTCGTCAAAACGTTTGAGATGCAACAAGATAAAGGCGCGTTGATTTTCTGAGCTGGCAATGCCTTGTTTGTCGCCCATCTGTTTTTTTAGCGCAATGGCGCGGTCGGCAAAATTGAGGGCAGTGTTGGGGTCAGCCTGCATCAAGGTGATGGCAGCCAGTGTGTTCAAAATACGGCCTTCGACAAACTGATCGCCTGCCGCCGTTGCCGCCGCCAGCGCCCGTTGTTGATAATCGCTGGCTTGGTCGAGGTCGCCATTTTCAAATAGCAAATTGCCGAGGTTGGTTAGGCTACGCGCCTCGATTTGGCGCAAGCCAGCAAAACGGGCATAGTCGGCTGACTCTTGAAAATGGTGACGGGCAGCGCTGCTGCTGCGTTGGATGCGACATACTGTGCCCAAGGTTGAATGGGCGGTAGCGCGAATGCCATCAACTGCACGGGGGGCGATGAGGGCATATTGTTCGGCGGCGGCGAGTGCTTGGGCGCAGGCTTGTTCAGCTTCGTCATAGCGTGTCAGCATCATCAGGGCTTTGCCGCGGGTGGCATCAAGCTGGGCGCTGGTGTAAGCGCGGGTGCTTGCGTCGTCGGGCTGGGGTGAATGGGCGCTGCTGGCGGATAATTGAGCGCTGGCCTGTTCGCATAGGGTGAGCGCTTCGGCTGGTTTGCCGCGTTGCAAGAGTGCCCCGGCCAATTTATCGGCAATATGTGCGCGGATGGTGGGGTGAGTCGCCAAGGCCAACGCATCGCGGTAATTGGCATGAGCCTCATCGACCCGCACTGTATTGAGCAAACAATCGGCCCTAAAAACCAACATTTGACGCAAAATTTGTTTTAGCTCGGTGCTGGCCTCGGCATGGTGACGCTGCGTATGTAGCTGGCTTTGGGTGGCATTCAAAATATCATCGACTACGCGCAAAATATCTGTTACAGGTATCACATTGACCGCCCCAATCTCAATATTTAAAATGGCATCACACGCCAACTGCAAATCGCCAACGGCGCAATGGTCTTGGGCCGCCAACACCCATTCGCCGCGCATTTCTAGCCATTGGGCGCTGCTGCGATAGGCTTGTTGGCTTAGGTCGGGGCGTAATGCAAGCCATTGATGCAGGCTATCACATAATTCGCGATTAAGTTGGGCGCTGTTTAAATCGGTGAGCCAACCCAGTTGGGTCAGTTGGGCGATGGCTTGGCTGTGTTGATAGGTAGGCCATGCCGTGCTGATGGCGCGTATGAAGCGCGATTCGAGCAAATTTGCAGGCTGTTTTAACGTCATTAACACCGCGATGATGGCTTGGGCCGATGGGTTAAGCGTGTCGCATTGGGCAAGCACGTTGGCAGTATTGGCTGGTGGGGGTGGGGTAATGGGTAAAGCGGCTAGCGCGGGTGATGCGGTGGATGAAGTGGATGCTTCGGCAGGGTCTGGGCCGTTGTCGCGGGCTTGTTTGCCGAGGGTAAATAAATGCGTCGAAAGCGCCGAGTCTTTTTCAATATAAAGCGCAGGCACAAACAAGGCTGCCAACGTGCTCAATTCGGGCAGACGTTGCCCGTTTTCTAACATGCAAATTTGCCCAGTGCTATAACCCACCGCAATGCCGAGGTCTTTTTGGGTGAGGCGGGCACGCCGTCGCAAAAAGCGTAAATATTCGCCAAAGGTGCTGGGTAATGAGGGGCTATTTTGCATGGGTTAACGCTGAAAAATTGAGGGCAGAGGGGCAGAGTTTCAGGTTGCAGGTTGCAGATAAAGTAGCAAGGTTTCCACATTTCTACCAGCTAAATTGCCACCAGCAAACAGCAACACAGCCCCACTTTATTCATATGCAAACGCACAATCT
>CAZLOF010000166.1:0-8830 GCA_964560745.1 uncultured Thermoflexus sp. | reverse complement strand
CGATTCACCTCCCAGACTACCCCAATATTTTGTTTGTGGGGGTGCATACCGATGAAGGTATCAGTGGCTGGAGTGATACGTTTTATATGCCCGATGCCATGTGTGGGTTTATTCATCAGTTTGCTGCACCCATGTTGATTGGGCATGACCCGCTCGCTATTGAATTGCATTGGCGGCGGCTATATGAGGTCATCGCCCATATTGCTGGCAAAGGGGCCGAAGTGCGGGCGCTGTCGGCTATCGATTGCGCCTTGTGGGACATTTTTGGACAAGCCATGAATATACCCGTGTGGCAATTGTTGGGTGGCGCGGCGCGTGACCATATTCGCACCTACAATACCTGCGGTGGTCCGGCCTATGGGCGCAATCGGGGCGGGCGCACCGGCTATGGCACCGATGGCCCAGCCGACGGCAAATATGAAGACCTGATCGGCTTTATGACACGCCCCGCCGAACTGGCACAAGAATTGCTAAGCGACGGCATATCGGGTATGAAGATTTGGCCCTTCGATTATGTGGTGCATCAACCCAACAATTGGGAGCACTGGCGCAACTTTAAAGGCGCATTTGAGCCAAATTTGCGTTCGCTGGGTGGGCAAATGATCAGCAACGCCGATCTTGAGCGCGGGCTAGCGCCATTTCGCAAAATACGCGAGGCCGTCGGCGACAAAATGGATATTATGGTCGAGGGGCATGGCTTTTGGTCATTGCCTGCTGCCAAAAAGATTGCACACGCGCTCGAACCGTTTAAGCCGTTTTGGCTAGAAGATTTGATGCGGGCCGATGATGTGGCGGCTTTGGCCGAATTGCAACGCAGCACCACTGCGCCGGTGCTGGCGAGTGAATATTTGACCACGCGCTATGAATATAAACCCGTGCTCGAGCAACGCGCTGCCGAGATCATCATGCTCGACCCGACTTGGGCGGGTGGCATCACCGAAGGCAAAAAAATTGCCAGCATGGCCGAAGCCTATAAACGCCCAGTTGCCATGCACGACTGCACCGGCCCCTTTACCCTGTTTGCAGGCATTCATTTGTCGATCAATTGCACCAATGCCATCATTCAAGAAACGGTGCGGGCTTATTTACACATCACCTACCCCGACATGGTGACCGACATTCCCATTATCGAGAATGGGCATATTCTTGCCCCAACCAAAGCCGGCATCGGCACATCGCTATTGCCCGATATTCGTCAACGCGAAGGGGTGACGGTGGTAGTGAGTTAGGGATTGGGGATTAAGGATTAAGGATTGGGTCACGAGTCATGAGTCACAAGTCACGATTGATGACTCGTGACTCATGACTCGTGACCCAATCCCTACCCACTTGCCAGTAAAATACTCACCCATTATCGCAAATTTGTAATTTGTAATTCGTAATTCGTAATTCCCATGAACCCGCTCGGCATTATTCGACGTGTAAAAGTAATTTGGCAAACCATACGCGCTGCACTGTGGCGGGTGCGATTATCGTTAAGCATTTTAATTGGGGTGGTGATGATGGGCACACTGATCTTTTGGGGCACAGGGGCGCAATCGAATTGGCTAAAGGCGCTGTTTTACACCCTTAACCTCATCACCCTGCAAGCCAGCCCCAGCGATGCCCCCGACGAAATTGGGCTGCAACTCGCATCGTTGGCGGTGCTGATCGGCGGCGTTGGGGCCATTGCTGGCGGGGCCGCCAATGTTGTAGACTATATTCGAGACCCACAAGAGAGGCAATTAGCATTGGCACACACCTATAAAAATCATATTGTGGTATGCGGGGTTGGGCGGGTCGGCTACCGCGTCATTAATGAATTATTGCAAGCCCACGAGTCTGTTACCGCCATCAACCGCTCGGTTGATGAAGAATGGCTGCCCGATTTACAACGCAATCATGTGCCCGTCATCATCGGCGATGCCCGCCGCACCCAAACGCTGATCGATGCCGGTGTAATGGATGCCAAATGTATTGTGGCTTGCACCAGCGACGACCTCACCAATTTAGACATTGCGCTTGATGCGCGTGAACTAAACAAAAATATTCGTGTCATTATTCGCATGTTCGACATTAAGCTGGGTGAAAATGTCAAAAAGCATTTTGACTTTGATGAAGTGATCAGCGTCTCTGCTCTCGCGGCCCCTGTCATTGCCCAAGCCGCACAACAAAAGAAACCATGAAAGCGCAAACATTTGAGCTATTTTTTGCCCTTGTGTTAATGGCCTGTGCACCTGCACCAGTTGCGCCCGTCACCCCAACACCAACGGCCAAAAATGTGTTGTTTATTCAGGGCGATCACCTGCCCGATAATGGTTATCCCCATTCGCGGGTGCGCGATGCCGGCACGGTGCCCGAAAGTTTTACACGGCTACGCAGCGAAGTGCTTGAGCGCGATTTAAATTTGCTGGTCGATGAATTTGTGTTGACAACCCAAAACACCATCACGAGTGAACAGCTCAAGCGTTATAGCGTGGTTGTGTTAGGGTCAAATGGGCGGCTATTTTCATCTGCCGAGTTGGCCGCACTCAATCAATATTATGAGCAAGGTGGCAGCATGTTGGTCTATGCCGATTTTCAATATGGGCCAAATAATTGGGCCAGCGACAATGGCTTTCTCAACTCATTCGGTATCGAAGTCTTTCCCGATAATTTTCAGCCAACCACCTCGATCAGCGATGTGCTGACGACGCACCCAGTGATGAATGGGGTCCAAGCCATTCAAGGCGAGGGCATCAGCCAATTTCGCATTAGCCAAGTGGCATTGGCGCAGGTGCAAGTGCTGGCAAAATGCAGCCCGCTCACCCGCAGCGGCTGTATTGTTAAACCCGAAGAACAAGCCAAGATACAACCCGGTGATGTGGTGGCATGTGTTTGGGTGCGTGTGAATGCCAGCGCTGGGCGACTGGCTGGGCTGTGTGATCGCAACCCCTTGCACAATGGCCCCGGCCCCGGCAGCGATATTGATCAAGTCGATAATCGCACCTTTGCACGTAATTTGTTTGCTTGGCTGGCGAAATAACGCGGGGCATCACCTCAAAATGGAATACAAATCTGGGAGGCCTGAGCGCAGGTTGCGGCTACGACATCGAACGGCGCTGAAGCCTCCGCGGTTTTAGCGGGTATTTCGCTTATTGAACACAAATTGGCTTTTGGGCCGATTTGTGGAGAAGGTTCCCCAATGGCTAAAGTTTGGGGCTGGTTTGTCGGATGGTCTTACGGTCGCGCTGTTTTTTTGATTTGTCGCAATCGCACTCGTCTTATTCTCAATCATGCTGAGGTATACGCCATAAGGCACATTTACCTGCTGGGTAAAGACCGTTTGCGTTTCGCCGTTTAGGCCAATGGCGTTGAGTGTGTAGCTATAAACCCCGCCGATCAAGACATCGGTATCTTGTAGGCGATAGCTTGCGCCTGCCCCATTTTTGCCTAAGGGTGTTATCGTTTTCGTGCTGGCCCCGCCGCGTTGTTTGCCGTTTGGCTCGCTAATCACTTGGCGACTGAGTGAGAAGGATGCCAAATTATTTTCGCTGCTGGTCGCCCAATTCAACTGACAACCCGTCCCCACCGCACAGGTGGCAAATTGGGCTGGGTTATTGGCACTGAGTGTTACCAACGTTGTACCGGTGGCGGGTGGGTTTACCAATAACCGCAAATGATTATCTTCGGGGTGTGGGTCAAGCACCACTTGATTTGGAATATTGGCAAAGTTTGAGAAGATGCTGGCCCGCACGGTAAATGCCCCCAGCTTGACAACATCGACCATCACCCGAATATCGGTGGGGCGGGTGTTAGAGGCCGTGACGGTTCCTAATTCGATACGACCATCGTCAATGCCAGAGACGCAGGCATTTGGGACTTCAACCCCATCAACAAAGATTTGTTGGCACTTGGCATGGTCGGGAATAAATAGGTGAATGGTTGCCGATGCGCTATTGCCATTTGAATTTTCGCCTAAGGTTGCCCAAAAGTGAAATTCGTCTTGCTGGCTAGCCACTTTGTTTAGCACTACGGGCGGGGCTTTAAGCCCAAGGTCTTGGGTAATGGGTGGCGGCGGTGGCGGCGGTTTTGTCTCCTGATTAACACAAGCCGCAACTGCCGGCATTACCAAATTGAGCGAAAACTCAGAAGTGCCAGTAAACAAATGATCATTGTCTTCATTCGTAGCAGTGGCAGCCAATAATGCACCCGCAGCCAAGGCTGGGGCTGGCAAAATCACCGTAAATGGCAAGTTGTTGCCCGAATTTGTGGTGCTGCCCAAGAAGATTTGCCCTTCACCATGATTAGATGGGTCGGCCACAGGGTTCGCAAAAAATTCAACGCGAAATGGCCCATCTGGCGTTGGGCTATCGAGCGTAGCCGTAACTTGAATGGCATTACACACAGACGATGTGACCGCGCCTAATACCGGGTAATTTTGGAATGCGTTGGGGCCAGTGTCTGGGTCTAATGCATCATTGTTAGTGACCCCATCATTGTTCAAATCGATCCCCAACCCAGTATTTGAATAAATAGAATTGCCCAAGAAATGATTTTGGGTGTCTGTATCTAACACAATAATCCCGGCCCCGATATTAAACGCGATTAAATTTGCATCGCTAGGGTTGGTTGACCCCACCTGATTATTATGAGAATCTCTATCAAAATAAATACCGCCATCGTTGTTGGGAATGCCTGCTGTGCCAGCGGCATTGGTGCCAATTTTATTGCGCACAATAATGTTAAAGGCGGTGGTGGGGTCTTGTATTTCAATGCCCGAGCTGCCATTGCCCGAAATGAGGTTATCGGCAATCAGATTGCCGGTGGCATCGGTGCAGCCACAAAACGCTGAGGCTTCATCGATATCAACCCCCTCAAACCGATTAGGAATGGCACTTGTGCCGCTGGGATTAGTGCCAATGTAATTAAACTGCACAATATTGTCATAGGCCCCACCCGTGATCGTCACGCCTTCGTCGCCATTGCCCGAAATAATATTGCGCGAGGCTGCGCTTGTGCCGCCGATAACGTTATCATGTGCAAGCTCTTCAATAAATACACCGCTCGCAGCGTTAGGCAACGCTGCATCCCCGGCGGCATTGATGCCAATATAGTTGCCTTCGACATGGTTAAATGTGGCATCGGCAACAATGACAACGCCATAATCATTGCCAGAAATGAGGTTGCGGGCGCTGGCCGTTTTGCCACCAATGGTGTTATTGTCCGATTCTTCGATTAACACCCCAGCCCCATTCCCAAAGATAGTTGCATTGGGGATGGCTGTGTCACCGGCGGCATTTGTGCCAATATAGTTGCCGATGACGACGTTATCATCAGAAAAATCGGTAATAACAATGCCAAAATCGTTGCCAGAAATGAGGTTGCGCTCGCCGACAGTGCTACCACCCACAATTGTATCGGCAGAGTCGATGATCAAAACCCCAACCCCATCGCTAATCAAAGAGGCGTTGGGGATGGCTATATTGCCTGTAGCATCCGTCCCGATATAATTGCCAGAGACACGATTGCCATTCGCCCCGTCAATTGTCACGCCATAGTTATTGCCTGAAATAATATTGCGAACATTGGCATTGTTGCCGCCAATAATGTTGAGTGTGCTGTTATTGTCAATTAACACACCGTCCGTTAAATTCCCAATGGCATTTGCGGCATCTCGATCTGTGCCAATATAGTTTCCTTCGATCCGGTTGCTACTTGAATCATTGGTGAGATTGATGCCAACGTCGTTGTTTGAGATAACATTGCGTTGTGCGGTGGTATTGCCGCCGATGATATTGCCAGTGGCATTGACGCTTTGGACAATAATGCCAACCCAATTGCCCGTTACTGCGGCAGCCAAACCGGTATTATCAGTGCCGATCAAACAATTTTCAACACGATTGTTGGCACTTTCAATCACAATTGCGGCAAAGCCGAGGTTAGCAAACCCGCTCAGCACCAAAGCCTTGATTGTGCTACCTGATGACCCCGGAACAAGCACCAAACCGTTACCAGAGGCAAGCGCATCCCCCAAAATTTCAACCCGCGTTGCCCCACCCGTAGCCCCATTAATAATGACAGGTTGGGTGATATCGGGCAATGGGTTAGCAAGTGTAATGCTGGGCGTGCCTGCGCCCAAGTTAAATGCGATGGTGTCTAGCCCAGCCGCACCCGCGCCACAATTGGCGTTAGCGGGGGCGCCATTGGCCGTCAAAATTGCTTCATGCAGGGTGCAAAAAGCATCATCGGTAGTGTTATCAGCAACTGTATTAACGGTAATGGTGGCGGCATAAATAGGTTGTGAGGCTATACCAAACATTACCACCACCAATACAAACAATAATAAGAAACGTATTAATTTAATAAATGGTCGATAAATGAAATATTTCATCTAAAAGATTATTTTATAGCAGTTTTATATCATCTCAGCAAAGCGTAACTTGGATCAATAGCTTAATATTAGTCATTATGATTTTTGATCACTTGGAAAATCGAGTCGATTCAGCCAAAGCTTACGTTAGACAAATAACGCCCTAAAAATCAAATTGTTGCATTTTGACAATATTTATTTTGTGTGAAATGGTAACGCATCATTACAAGCCGAACCCGAATAAAGCCAAAATCAAGCACATTTAATAGATATCCACCCAGTCTAAAGTCTTGTTTTTTCTTGCAAGAATATTGGATCTAGATCTAAATCTAAGTTTTCCTACTGCTTATTCGAAGTGTTTTCAATGTAAACCAATAGACTTTAAACGATAGAGAACAAGAGATGTGTCCTGTGTAATAGCTTAGCAGGCAAACATTGCAGCATAGTTGTCAAGATAAATGGTCTATTTTGTTAGTAACGTCACACGTGTTAGGTTGGCAATAATATTAGTTCTAACACTATTTGGTATCTCAGATATCAATAATTTGCAGCCTACACTTGTAGAAGCTGCGGAACCAATATTTCACGAGAGTGAAGCTACCGTATCAGCAAAATTTGATCAAACGCTGGCTGAAAAGATCGAAGGTAATAATCGTGAAGTGACCGTATCAGCTTCGACACAACTACAAATTAATAAAACAGCCCCAGTTGGCGTAAAAAACAATGATGATTTAGTCTATACAGTTACTGTATATAACGTTGGCCCCAGTGCTGCCCAATTCGTCACTGTAACAGACCCATTTCCGTCTATCGTGCCATCGGGCAATATACGTTGGTCTGGGGTTAGCACTTCACAAGGGAGTTGTTCGTCCCCGACTTCATTTCCGAGCACGAGCAACATATTGTGCGCACTCGGTACACTAAATGTTGGGGTGACAGCCACATTATTATTTACGATGAGCACACAACAACTATCTAATGCTACAACATACTATGTGACCAACACGGCTAGTGTTACCGCGCCAAATAGTACATTAGTTAGCGATTTTGCGGTAACACAAATTTATAAACGTAGTATCGAACTATACGCAATTGGCAATCGGGTCTGGTTCGATACCAATAACAATGGTGTACGCAATGCTGGTGAGCAGGGTATTGCAGATGTCACAGTTCAGTTGCGCGATGCCACAGGTATTGTATTAGTTTTAAGAACCGATGAAAATGGGTACTATCTTTTTGACGGTTTAGCAGCAGGCACGTATTCAGTCACTATAGCTGCCAGCAATTTTGCAACAGGCGGTCCTTTGGCGGGTTATTGGAACAGTAATGCGACCATTGGCAGCAGCAATGCGATTCCGAGTGATAATAATGATCATGGGATTAATGAGACGTTATATACCAATTACTTGCTTAAAGGTATATCAAGTGATTCAATCACATTAGGTACGAATATGCTGTCTGGCGAGGAGATTAACGGATTGCAATATGGTACCCATAGTATTTACGGCGATACAAACGACAACTTAACCCTTGATTTTGGCTTCTACAAATTAGAGGTAGGGAATCAAGTATGGAATGATACAAACTATAACGGGAGTTTCGATATCAATGAAGCTGGTATGAGTGAGATTCCTGTCACATTGTTGAATTTAGCGGGTAGTGTTATTAGCACAACCACAACTAATAGCAGTGGCTTTTATACTTTCACCAATCTTGCAAGTAATTCTTATCAAGTTGTAATTACGGCCCCAGTAGGGTATGTTAGCAGTGATATAAACAGCGCATCTGCGTTAAGCAGCAATAATACAGATGATGGTATAACACAAACAGAGCGCGTCATTAGTAGTGCCTTATTTAGCCTAACAGCTGTCAGTGGGACTGTAGGAACAAGTGTGGGAACGCAAAATGATGGGGTAACCAGAAATGATGCGGTTGATTTTGGCATAGCAATCCCTCCAACGCCTACGCCAACACCTACACCCACCAATACCCCAACAGTAACGCCGACTCCGACGGCAACAGCGACAGCGACTGAAACGCCAACCAACACGCCGACAGCGACGGCAACGGCGACCGAGACACCGACCAATACACCAACATCGACGGCGACGGCAACCGAGACACCGACCAACACGCCGACATCGACGGCGACCGCGACTGAAACGCCGACCAACACACCAACATCTACGGCGACGGCGACCGAAACACCAACCAACACGCCGACATCGACCGCGACTGCGACCGAAACACCAACCAACACGCCGACATCGACGGCGACGGCAACCGAGACACCGACCAACACGCCGACATCGACGGCGACGGCGACCGAGACACCAACCAACACGCCAACATCGACGGCGACGGCGACTGAAACGCCAACCAATACGCCAACATCGACGGCAACGGCAACCGAGACACCGACCAACACGCCAACAGCGACCGCCACGGCGACTGAGACACCGACCAACACGCCAACATCGACGGCGACGGCGACTGAAA
>CAZLOF010000165.1:0-8866 GCA_964560745.1 uncultured Thermoflexus sp. | reverse complement strand
GGCGGGTTGCCAGGGTTGGGGTGGACGTACATCGGTGACAAGACCACCAAGATCGCGCAACACGCTTTCTAGGCCGTGCACCGCCTTCACCCGCCCGCCGCCTAAACCGCGCAAAAACGCCACCCCCACCGCATATTTACGGGGGCTGGGTTGGGTAAAATTGCCAAACACCATCAATTCGCTCCAAGTGCGATACAAATCCACATCATGCGCACGATTCATCAGGGTCACAATTTGGGCACCCGGCGGGCGAGCCCCGACCTCAGAAATGGCAATACTGCCATCTTTGCGGCGAAACCATTCGAGATGGCTCAACCCCGTGCCCATACCGAGTGCCGATAAGGCTTGTCGCCCAATTTTGCGAATATCGTCATACATTGGCGCGTCAACTTCACGCGGCAAAACCACCCGCCATTGAATCCAAGGGTTGCGCATGGCCTCAAGCGGGGTGGGCAAATAACGGGTCAGTGAATGCCACAAAGGCTGCCCCAAGAGCGAAAATGTATCGAATGAGTGTTCATCACCCACCACAAATTCTTCAATTTGCAACGGGTTCACGGCGCTAGGGCCACTGGCCCGCAACACATCACGCAGCGCGTCGCCACTTTCAACCCGATACGTCGATTGGGCCGCCGCACCTGCCAACGGTTTGATGCAAACCGGAAAGCCAACTTGCTCGACAAACTGCCATGCATCAGCCTCATTTTCAACCCGCGCATGACGCGCACAAGGCACGCCGGCCTTGTGAAATAAATCTTTCATCCGCGCTTTGTCTCTAAAATTCCGCGCCGTTTCAGCATTCATGCCATCAATACCAAGCCGATCACGCACTTCGGCTACTGGCACTTGGCTTTGCTCATTATTAGCAAGCAAGCGGTGAATAGCGCCATGACGTTTAGACAACTCACGCGCAGCCACAGTGATCTGATCGGCACTCAGCGCGTCATTCACCCGCCAATGCCCTGCAAAGCGTTGACGCATCTCGCTCGATAACACTTCTTGTGGTTCTTGGCTGATCACCCCTACCCGCACCCCATTTAATGAGGTTATGGCATTGAGAAAAATCTTGGCGTTTTCATTAAAAAATGGTATGCAAAATATAACAAACATAGCTTCATTTTATCTATGCTGAACACAGCTTCGAAATGAGCGCAAAAATTGGAGGTCTTAGCGTAGTTTGATGTTGTAGCCGCAACTTGCGCCAAAACCTCCGATTTTTTAGTGACTTTTTCACCTCTGATCCATATTTATCACAAAGCATTAAACCAAGCGTCTTACAATCATCCTATGCTCGATTTCATTTTTGGGGCGTTGCTTTATGTCGTTTTTCCACTGTTATGTGGTGGCCTCATCGCATTGCCGTTTTGGCTAAGCCGCAAAATTATGATCGGTAATATTATTGGCTCAGTCATCATCGCATTTATTATGGTGATTTTGGTCATGCGTACCTATGGCAATTTTATCGGCGATCAAGATATCTGCCGCCAATCTAATTATGAATCGCCGGTTTGCAACCAAGACAGCACCGACATTATTTACACTATGTTTGGCTTGGTGGGGGTGAGTTGGCTCGATGTCTTTGGCTTGTTTGCCATCAGCGGCAGAGTCGAAGATTCACAACGCCGCCGCAATATTAACCCCGATATGTTTTAAAAAGCGCTTATGAAGCCTCGCCGCGCTTGCACAAAGCATTTATATTGCACACAGGTAAAATTAAAGGAATGCCGATTTCACTATAGCCACTGGCTGCGGCCAGTGGCTATAGTGAAATCGGCTTAAACTTGTAACTTTATCAGGCATTAGAATGGTAAAATTAGAACAAAATTTCTATGAGCGACGAATCAATCATTAACAGCAGCAACAACTACGACGCAGGGCAAATTCAGGTCTTAGAAGGCCTTGACGCAGTGCGCAAGCGACCCGGCATGTATGTCGGTGGCACCGACAGCAAGGCCATGCATCACCTTGTGTATGAAGTGGTCGATAACAGCGTAGATGAGGTGCTGGCCGGGGTTTGTAGCCGCATCGAAATCACCATTCACGCCGACGAAAGTGTAACTGTGCGCGACAACGGACGCGGTATTCCCACCGCCATTCACCCAACCTTTCGCAACAAAGCGGGTGAAAAAATCAGCACACTCGAAGTCGTCATGACCAACCTTCATGCTGGCGGCAAATTCGGCAGCGGGGCTTATACCGTTTCGGGTGGTTTGCACGGGGTGGGTGTGAAAGCCGTTAATGCGTTATCAACATCACTCATCGCCGAAGTACGGCGCGAGGGGCAAATATTTCGCCAAAGTTATAAAGAGGGCAAGCCAACCTCAAAAGTTGAAGTGATTGGCACAACCCGCCCCGAAGACACCGGAACTCAAATTACCTTTTTGCGCGACACCAGTATTTTTGTCGAAGACAACAGCTTTAAATGGGATACGCTCGTGCAGCGTTTCCGCGAAATGGCCTTCATCACCCGCGGTGTCACCATCAAGTTTAAAGACGAGCGTGAAGAGGGTGAAGGCAATATTCCCGGCGGGCGCGAGATGACCTTTTATTTTGAAGATGGCATCAGCGCATTTGTGTTGTATCTCAACCGCAACAAAGAAAAGTTGCATAGTGTGATCAGCGCCGAGAAAAAAGTGGGCAATATTGGGGTGGAATTTGCCATGCAATACACCGAGGCAACGGCCCAAAGTGAATATTATTTCGCTAACACCATCAACACCCCCGATGGTGGCACCCACCAAAGCGGCTTTCGCAGCGCTGTCACGCGCTCGCTCAATGATTATGCGCGTAAAGCCAACATCCTCAAAGAAAAAGACAGCAACCTCGACAGCAAAGATACACTCGAAGGGTTGACCGCCATTGTCAGCATTAAACACCCTGAGCCACAGTTTGAAAGCCAAACCAAGGTGAAACTGATGAACACCGATGCCAAAGCGGCGGTTGAGCAAGTGGTGCGTGAGTCGTTGATGCAATTTTTGGAGGAAAACCCACGCGAAGGCAAGCAAATTATCGACAAATGTTTGCTCAGCCAACGGGCGCGTGAGGCGGCAAAAGCAGCCAGTGAATTGGTGCGCCGCAAGAGTGCCCTCGAAAGCGGCACGTTGCCCGGTAAATTGGCCGACTGCTCGGAGCGAGACCCGGCCAAATGTGAGATTTTCATTGTGGAAGGTGACTCAGCCGGTGGGAGCGCCAAACAAGGCCGGGACCGCCATTTCCAAGCTATTTTGCCATTATTTGGCAAAATTATGAACACCGAGCGGGCACGGCTCGACAAGATTTTGCAGAGTGACGCTATCAAGGCACTGGTCAGCGCCGTTGGCACAGGCATCGGCGAAGGGTTTAATATCGAGAATCGTCGTTATGACCGGATTGTGTTGATGGCTGACGCTGACGTTGACGGTAGCCACATTCGCACCTTGTTGCTCACCTTTTTCTTTCGCTATATGCAGCCCCTGGTAGAGCGCGGGCATTTGTATATCGCCCAGCCGCCGCTTTACCGCATCGAAGCCAAACGCAGCAAAGACGTGCGCTATGCCTATAGTGATATTGAGCGCGATGGGGTGATGAACGAGATGAAAAAGAAGGGGCTAGATACCACTAATACCGCGCAAGTTGTCGTTCAACGTTTTAAAGGCTTGGGTGAAATGAACGCCGAGCAATTGTGGGACACGACGATGGACCCGACCAAACGCACCATGCTGAAGGTAACGGTTGAAGATGCTGCCGAAGCCGACCGTACCTTTGATATGTTGATGGGCAACGCCGTGCCACCGCGCCGCGCCTTCATCACCCGCCACGCCAAAGAAGTGAAGAATTTGGACGTTTAAGAGTGGAAAGTGCAAAGTGCAAAGTGGAAAGTAAAAAGTTGTTTTCCACTTTCTACTTTCCACTTTCTACTTTCTACTTTGCACTTTGCACTTTCCTCCTTCCATCCTTATCATCGGCGCAGTGTCGCTCGATGTTATTCATTTGCCAAATGGACAAACGCTATCGACAGCGGGCGGGGCAGCCATGTATACGGCCTTGGCGGCGCATAAGGCTGGGGCCGATGTCACGCTATTGGCGGTGCGGCCAACCCCGATGATCGACGAATTGCAACCCGTGGCCGACCGTGTGCAATGGCTTGGGCCTGAGATTTCACCCAATCAGATCCCGAAGCTCGAAATTGCGCATTATGGCGGCGGCAAGGCCCAATTGCTTCACGCCTCGTGGGGGGCCGAGCCGTTGCTCACGCCCGATTATTTGCCGCCAAATGTCGCCGATTTTGACCTCGTACATATTGCGGCCTTGAGTAATGCCGCCCGCCAACGCGAATTTTTAAATGCTTGTCGCGCCCGCAATGCCAAATGTATTTCAGTGGGGGTGTATGCGCGGGTAGTGTATGGCGAAACCGAAACCGTGCGCGGGTTACAGCGCGATGCCGATTTGTTCTTTATGAATGAAAACGAAGCCCGCGGGTTGTTTGGCAGCGTCGAGGCGGCGCATACAACAGCGGGCAAGTTGTTGTTTGTCACCTTGGGTGAGCAGGGGGTGAATGTGCATGATGGCACAAACGCTGCCACCCATGTGCCGGCCTTGCCAGTAACCGAGTTTGACCCGACCGGCGCTGGCGACACCTTTTGCGGCACAACGCTCACCCATTGGCTCGGCGGCGCATCCCCTATCGAGGCCGCCCGCGCTGGCTGTGCAGCCTCGGCTGCCGAGATTCAGATGGCGGGGCCGGGGTGTTTTTTTGTGTAGCAAACTGGGATTGATTCGTTTTTCGAAGATTCAATTGAAACTGGCCTATCTCACTTACTAGCAATATTGGCCAGTTTTTATATCAACTCCCTCCCCCAAATGAGCAAAACCATTGTGCTGCGAACGATTACCCCATATTGCTTGGAAGATAGCTCAAATTGTAGGGTGTCAAAATTTGGGATGGTGGGACTCCTAATTTAGCGAACTGGTCAATAATATTTTGCATATCTACATGCTGAGAGATAGGAATGAAAACAATGGGATTCCAATTTTTATTTTGATATTTATCTTGTATCAGAAGTAATACATTCATTGAAGATATCTGTTTTCTTGCTTTGTGTATTACCAATAGTTGATATCCCTCTATTTTATTGTAGGGTATTTTAATATTTCCAACATGAAAGTTGCTCGATTTAAAGTTAACCATTAACGCGCTTTTTTTGCTAATAGCTGATATAGTGGAAATGAACAAGATAATCCATGTTACCAAAACCACAACCATATACCCTCGGAGCAAAGGGCTTCGAGTTATTCCCAAAATAACTGGTAGGAATATAGTTATGGGCAATATCACAGAAGCCAAACTCATCCAAACTATTGAGCGTGTCCACATTACTCGTTTGTTTTCATCGACAATTTGCTGATTTCTTTTGTTGAAAGTGGGTATCTCCCAACCAAAATTCGAGTTTTTGTCAAACATATTAACCAGATAAATAGCTTACATCAAAAAAAAATCACAACACCTTCGTCACCCGCAACCAATCACCACCTTGCGCGGTATTGGCGGCATCAATGGCCTGCGCCGAACCCATCACGACCACGCGCCCATGCTGACGCAGCAAATCGAGCAGATCGGCATAGGCGTGAAAATGGGCGGCGGTAGTGCCAAGCACCTCATCGCGCCATTGTTGGCGGGTGGCCTCGGTATTGAGCAAATGGCGCAACATCGAGCTATAGCCTTTGGCATCGGGCAATTGGTAGCCATCGAGGTTGCTGATGCTGCCGATGATACAGCGGGTTAGCTCATGAGCATCTGGCACGTGGGTGCGCAAAAATTCGGCGGCGGCATCATACACGTCCAGCGTCTTTTGTAAATTCGGGTCACGATACGATACCATCGCTAAAGTGCCTTCTAACGAGTCAAAATGCAATTGACCGCCATAGGCCCCGCCTTGCACCCGCACCCGATCCCACAACCAAGTGGTGCGCACATATTGGTTGACCACCGCCATCCAGCCTTTGGTTTCAATCCCCAACTCGGTCAGGCTGATGCCTTTGCCAACATAATTCACTTGGGCTGGAATGGTCAATCCTTCATCGACGCGGGTCAGCGTGGGCTGCCAACTTGGCGCGGCTGGGCCAAATTGGGCAGGCAAGCTGGCCACGAATTGCTGCAATTTACCCTGAGCCAGCGCCCAATTGGCCGCATCAAGGGTGACATTGACCACCAAACCGGCGCGGTTGACCAAAGCTTTGCGCACGGCCTCAAGTTTGGCTGCCACCGCAGCCCAATCTTGCTCCACTTGTTCGATCAAGCCACGCACAAAAAACAAATAGCTCACGCCGCCGGTTTGCTCGGCCACCCAATCAGCTAGGTTAAATTGCGAATTTAGGCGCGTGCCAACCACACCGCTGCCGCCCGGCACGAGGCCCGATTCTTCACCAGCTTTTTCTTGCAGCAAAATTTGTTTAAACCGAGCCTTGTCGTCTAGTTTGGCCTCGGTCAACACCTCGCGCATGATGTCGAGCATGTCGTCTAAATGCTGCATGGTGGCCTTGCCGCGCAACATAAAGCGCGATTCAAATTTACCCGCCCCAGCCTTCACCGTCGAATTCAAAGCCCCGCTCCAAATGCCACCGGTTTTTTGTTTGATGCGTTGGGTCAGCCGCACATAATTTTCTTTGTGTGTGCCCATTTCGAGCAACAAACGCCCGATCAAACCCAGATAAGGCACATCGACCTGTGGCACAGCCCGCGAATCAAACGCCAAATCGAGGTAAACAATGCCATTGGTGAACAAATCGTGATATAAAAAGCGGGCATCGTCTGGCAGCTTAATTTCTTGAATGGGAATGGTCTTGACCTTTGGCTCAAGGTCGCTCATTTTGAGCGATGGAATGAGTGCCAACACTTCGGGGGCATCGGCGGCTGATTGCATTTGTTTGAGCAATTTGGTGTCATCGACCACCTGTTGCGCCTGTTCAGCGCTCATAGCGGCCCGCACCGCATCGAGTTTAGCGCGTTCGGCGGCATCTTCGGCAGCGCGTAAAGTTGGGTCGGGCTTCAGCAACACTTGCACACGGTGCGGGTTATTCAGCAAATGTTGGCGAATGAGGTTTTGAAAGACCGCTTCGCCGCTGGCGAGGCGCGTTTTGAGCGCAGCTAACGGAGCCTCGTAGGCCAAACTTTCGAGCGGGTCTTCGCCATGCACCCAGCGGCCCATACCACCAATCATGGCCGAAAGCCCACGTGGGAAGCCACCCGTGTTTTGCTCGCGTAGATAAAACTCGATTGTGTTAAGGGCCGCTTCGATCATCTCGGCCTCTAGGCCGTGTTCGGCGATGTTTTGTAGGGTAGCAATGACCAATTGCTCAACCTTGGCGGCATCGCTTGCCACAATGCCTTTTAAGCCCGCCCCAAAGGTGGCCTCGGTGAGGTAATAACTAAACCCACCCAATACACTTTCGCCCAAACCAGAATCGAGCAAGGCCTTGCGCAAGGGCGAAGCAGACGTGCCAGTTAGGGCATAGCCAAGGGTGCTCCATGCCATATCTTCGGCCTCACTCATGCGGCCAATCAACCAATTGACACTGGTCATGGCTTTTTTGCTATCGGCGGCATCTTTGCCCGAGTCGAAGCCAAATTCGGCGAATTTTGGCGCGTCGAATTTTGGCTGATAAACCTTGACGTGCGCGAGCAGGTTAGGGATTTCGGATTGGAGATTAGGGATTGGGGCTTGAGGCGATGGAAAATTGTCAAGCCAGTCATTGAGGATGGTCAGTCGACGGGTGGGGTCGTCATCGCCCCAGCACCAAATGAGGGCGTTAGCAGGTTGGTAATAGGTCTCATGAAAACGTTTAAATTGCGCGTAGGTTAAATTGGGGATCACGGCGGGGTCGCCGCCCGAATCGAGGCTATAAATGGTGTCGGGAAATAATGCCTGCTGCAAGCGCTTCCAAAATACACCATCGGCAGATGAATAAGCGCCTTTCATTTCGTTGAAAACCACGCCTTTATAGATCATTTGACCATCGGTGTGATCTAGCTCATAATGCCACCCCTCTTGCTGTAAAGTATGAGGGGTGATGCGCGGGTAAAACACACAATCTAAATACACATCCATCAAGTTATAAAAATCTTGCAGATTGGTGCTAGCTACAGGGTAGACCGTGCGGTTGGCGTAGGTCATAGCATTCAAAAAGGTCTTAAGTGACCCTTTTGCCAATTCGATAAATGGCTCTTTAAGTGGATATTTGCGTGAGCCACATAACACGCTATGCTCCATGATATGGGCAATGCCGGTGCTGTCTTCGGGCGGGGTAGCAAAACTAATGCCAAAGCATTTATTTTCGTCGTCATTCACCACCGAAATGAGTTGTGCGCCGGTTTTGGCGTGACGATACCAACGGGCCTCGCTGTTGATTTCTTTGATAAATTGGGTGCGAATGCGAATAAAACCATGCTCAAGATCGAGAATACTCATGCACCAAGCATACATCATTTTGCAATGCTATTTTTGCCAAATTTCATCCAAGGGTATCCCCCCATATAGACTATCCCCCTGCAACGACAGGCTCTCACGTTTGCAAAATATGGTGCAATCATGAGAGATGACCCGAATATCTCCCCCACAAAACTTAGAACTCCGTTCACCTAGATTTTGTTGCACTCGGTAATCGTTCATTTACCTCAAACAAGTCTCTATCCTAGATAGGTCTTTCGCCCTAGGCCATGTCAGCCGCCAGTCTGATTTGACTATCCCCCCAGATAGTTATCATCAAGCCACAGGATACATCAGGAGACACAACATGAACAACATCACAAACTTCGCCGCCAAATTCAGCAAAATCGCCTTCGCAATCGCTCTCGTTTTTGTCGCTTGGATGTTGATTCAACCAAACAGCG
>CAZLOF010000164.1:0-8908 GCA_964560745.1 uncultured Thermoflexus sp. | reverse complement strand
GCTTGAACCCAACTCCGCGATACCCTATAAATCGCCGCGAGCTGGTTTAGATGCCCGCGGGTGTAGCTCAATGGTAGAGCAGAAGCTTCCCAAGCTTACGACGGGGGTTCGATTCCCCTCACCCGCTCCAAATTTTTCAATGAGATAGCATCGACACGACGCCTCTTCCTGCCAAGACGGCCTCGCGACACGATAAAAATAGACCTGGGTTGCAACCAGCACCGGATCTACCGCGTCAATAGCTCCGTCTACTTTTGCTGGCAGTCCTTAATGTCAGGAAATTTTAGGCCGGGGAATTTTAGACCTATTCCAAGATCGCCAAGCGCCGGACGACGACAATCGGGCCGGATGTTTCACAAGTTGCAGCGAGAAATTCCATGGCATCAGTAATTGGCGCAGATCTGCGTGTCGTTGGCGATCTTAGCTGTAACGGTGACGTTCAGGTCAGCGGCTGGGTCCAAGGAGATATCGTCGGACGCACGGTAACAATTGAGCAGCATGCGACCGTTCATGGCAATTTAAGCGGCGAGGCGATTCACATTCGTGGAGTCGTTAATGGCGAAGTGCGAGCCGATACCGTTGTATTGGAAGGGTCCGCCCATTTAGTTGGCGATATCATCCATCTGTCTCTTGCAATTGAAGAAGGCGCCTATCTTGATGGCGCCTGCAGGCGAATAGATAGAAACCCGGCATCAATCATTTCGGTCAACCCCAGTGACCTCGCTCGTAGGGCAAATCGCTGAGGGTGCCAGGCTGATGGAACCAGGCTGATAAAAATCGTTCGCATCGTTCTGGTTTTTCTCTCGGGCTCTTTTATCGCAGCGCTGTCGTCTTTTTCGGTTCGGCCATCCTCATATCGATGCTTCGAATGCCGATCGCGGAAAGATCCTCGGAAATGAATATTGCACTCGTTATCTTGCCTGGCGGCGCGCTCGGCGGCGGCACAGCAGGTCCTTTCTGGGCAGCGTGGTAAAATTACGCAAGCGCTATTCAGCAGTCGTAGCTCTCATATTTAGTGATTTTAACGCCAGAAATAGCAGCGAGAAAATTTACCGCTCTTTCGATCTCTTTTTGACCATAACAATCCCAAACTTCCCAAGAACCAATACGAAGTGTTGAGCTGCCGCCCCCTTTCGCGGGTCGTATTTCGATGTGGCTAACATCGACAGAATTTCCTGTTGCGAAGATGACAGTGTCCCATTTGGTCGACGCCGCCCATTGGGCATCCACGGCGCTGTACCAAAAGGCGAAGCGGCGCGAATTCAGCTTCTCAGCGATGCTCGCTGGGGTATCGAGGATATCCGGCAACGATAGAGCTAATGAAGCTTCGCGATGATGGTGGTGTTGCTTGCTGTGAAGGTCCACAGCCAACTCGAAGATGCGGCATTTCGGCGCCCGAGCGGCGATGGCCGCGACCTCGTCATTGCGACGGCACCGATCAGAGATATAGGGACGCGCAGCAAGTTCAGTGCGCCAACTTATCCAAAGACAGGCGGCGGCATTTCCATATTCAACCGGTCGGTCGGCACCATAAACTGAAAGACCGACATTGACTGTATCGGTGTCCCAACTCGCGTAAAGGATCACACTATTTGAGTCTGATAGGGCGTCATCTTGCACCAACTCGTCGTGATCGACCGTGGCGGGCGCGCCAAGACTGGCCGTGATGAGATCTAGCCAATCACGCGCCTTCATTTTTTGCCGTGCCGCCAATTCATAGCATAACTGTGTCACCGGCCGATCCGATCCAGGTGCCGTGGCGGTAACACTGAGTGCAGCAATACTGTCCACCGAACGACAGCGATAGGTTCGAGTGTCAGGCTGTTGGCTGAAATCGGGCGACGGATCAACACTGCCACATTGATCTAGGGTCGTCCCCCAGGGCATCAAACGGCCGTCGACATCGAAGCCCTGCGTCAGTTGTTCAAGCATTCTCTGTAATTGCATTAAAAAAGACGATGGCAGCCATCATCAGGACGGATTGGAGCCGCCACATCGAATCTTTATTGTTGGAAATCTGATAATAACCAACTTTGTATACTGTAAACAGCAGCAGCGAACGTGGCACGTGCTGCTGTGGCAGCATTAAGGTCTAGGATCAGTCAGTAACTTGCGCTCCGCATCTCAAGATAAGCTGGCTGATCAGCATGGCGTGGCTTGGTTCGGGCGGATGGTCTGCCGGCCAGGAAAACGCAACAGCCCGCCCGCCTGACCTGTCGATTTAACATACCCCATCGCTTTGACCATCGAAGAAGGGCCTGCTTGCAGGCCGATGTGATCGAATAGCTCAGCCAGTCCTAGCGCCATTTCATTCGCGGCAATCTGGTCGCGCACGGCACCTGTCCAGACGACAGCGTCTCCTTCTTGATTATGCTCGTCCTCCAACCCCAGCGGCGCCCATTCGGCAGACATCAATAGCAACTGACCGGCGCCCCCATTGCCTTCGTAATATGGCCGTAGTCTCCAGCGCTGCAGCGCGCGCTGCGCGATCATGGCACCGGGAACCAGGAATTTGTCCCCCTTCTTTCGCTCATAAATCACACCTGTAGTGCTTTCCGGCCAGAAAATTGGCGGCTTTCCTTCATGTCCCAACCGCGCTTTATCGATCACCGACATAGCGATTTCGGCATCAGCTTTCGCCTTATCCAGATCGCCGCATTCGCCCCAAGCAATTGGTTTAGCCGGCGTCAGGGAAATGACATTTCCCGATCGTGCTCCCTCCCCGAATACAATCCAGTTGGCAAGCTTTTGGCGAGCGAAGACAGTCGTCTTCAATGGCGGGAAAGAAAGCTCGAAGCAGGCGCCGTCGTCAGCAACGGGATTTTCCCA
Source organism: uncultured Thermoflexus sp. (assembly GCA_964560745.1). Taxonomy (GTDB): domain Bacteria; phylum Chloroflexota; class Anaerolineae; order J036; family Brachytrichaceae; genus AQU-03. The sequence continues at coordinate 6,079 of CAZLOF010000164.1, read as the reverse complement.
GGTCATCAGACTCTCCACTGGTCTAAGCGACTGGTGTGCCTTGGGGTGACACATTAGCACCATAGAAATTGAGGACCGACAACACGATACCCTTCCACGACTTGCCGTCCGCAGGCGTCGCACGCAACGGCATTTTGCGACGCCGTGCCACCCGAAGTACATCGACGAGGATGTTGGTATGAAGACTGGCTACACCCGCAGCACGGCACAGCAAACGCATTTGAACGGCCTGAAAATTCTTGAGCTTGAACGCAACCAGTTCACGGGATATGCCACTGCGGTCAGCTAAGATTCGCGCGATGCTATCAATATTACCGCGGCTAAGAGCCAGGATGAGAAGCCCGTCATTGAGCTCCCTGCCCCCATTCATCGGTAGACGACGAACAATGCCATCTCGCTGTTCAGCCAATCGATCGAGATGTCGATCTACAAAGGCCAAACGCATAGCCTCTTTCACGACCTCCATCCCTTTTCTCCTCGCGGACTTGAACTATTCGGCAGCAACATGAAGATAGGCGCTTGTTTCGGCCGCCTGATAATTTTCGGTGTCTAATTGAACAACTTTGGCAAGAGCCCAGGCGACATCTGAGATCGGGAAGTCGAGCTCCGTTGAAAGGGCATGGAAAAAAGCGTCGAAAGCCGGCATCGATACGCCATCGCATGGCGTGATTCGGGCCGAGAAGATTGCATCCGATCCAGCTTCCGTCAGATCCAGAACAATGCGGCCGCCGCGGACCCGAACAAAATCAATCACAATCCGATCACCAATCATGCGGATAGTTGCATCTTCGAGCGACGTGGTCAGCGAGATGGCCGTGTCGTGATAGAGCTTTACGGTGAAAGTCTCATGAAGTTGTGGCAGGCCCAGGATATGGGACTGGCAAGATTCGTCTTGCCCAAATTCATCATGTCCAAATTCGTCATTTGTCAAATACGACACTTCTTCCTGTTGAGCGGAAGCCACCTTGTATTGTTCGTTAACTAATGAACTGTTCATTTCGGAACCCTCTTTCATGGGGCTATCAGTATTTGCCGCCCAGATGCTCTAAGCTGCATTCTGTAAGAGTTGACGCAGAGAAACGTCACTTGGTTGCAAACCGAACGCTAAAAGAAAAACGGCCGACAACTGTTAATATTGTCGAACGCATTTAGGTCATTTTTTTCATAGTTAAGCTGAAAAAAGCAAACGCCAGTCGCTTCTATTAATGATGCGTATAATAAGGGATTGCATTTGGGCAGCTTTTTTAGCGTCAGGTTTCCCGATCCGCCGGGGAAAATACCGGGTAAAGCCGCCCGAAGAAAACCGCAAAGCCGAATTAGGGAGCGGGGAATGACTGATAAGCGTCTAGATCCTGATCCGATAGAATCATCGCCTCGAGGGCGGAAAGACGACCGGAGCCATATTCGGAATCGCGACCTTCTGGACCAATGTCTTTCGATGAATAGGTGAGAATCTTGGTTATCGCATCAACACTGAGGTCGGGATGCCGTGAGCGCAGCAAGGCAATCATACCCGTGACATGTGCCGCCGCAAAAGAGGTACCTGTCGCCATGCTGAGCTTTCCGTGCGATGCCGCGGTCAAAATCTCAACGCCCGGCGCAGCCATCGTTATGTAGCTTCCGCGATTTGCATGGTCATAGAGACGATCTTCGTGATCCGTTGCGGTCACAGCAATCACACCCTCATTGGCAGCAGGATAGCATGCGCGTGACAGCGGGCCACCGTTTCCAGCTGCTGCAACAACTGCCACCTGATTCCGCAACGCAGCAGTAATCACGCGGCTGACAAGGCCATCATAGGGGCCGCAGAGGCTAACATTCGCGACATCAACTTGCCGTGCAACCGCATCATTGAGCGCTTTCGCTACATAAAATCCAGAAGCAGTTTTCGTGTCACTCATGCCACCAGGTGCAAAAACATCGTAGAGCAGGACATTCGCATTCGGCGCGACGCCTCTGATTGGCCCATCAGCTGCCAGGATTCCGGCCATCCGCGTACCGTGATCCTTATAGCTTGCGGCTGCAGTTTCCGCTGCTCCTACCCCACCATTGCGACCATTGCCAGATTTTTGCTCGATATCATCAATCGCTGCAAAACCGGCGTGAGAGAATGCAGGATGCTGCTGATCAACCCAAGTATCAATGAGCGCAATGTCGGATCCGGCGCCCGTCGACATGTTTTGGGCAAGACCGAGCCCGATGAGTCGGAACACATACTGGGTGTTCATGTAGGAATAGGTTTGCTCACCAGCCCCAGAATCCTGCGGCAGGAACGTTGTGTCCAGCTGAGCGCTTTGTACATGTGCATCCTTGGAAAGCGCTGTAAGCGACTTATAGGCTGCAATATCTCGCGGCGCTGACTTCGTCACAGTCAACATAACGACTGCCTTTGTATCTGGTGCGATAAAGCTGTCGACCGCTGCAAAGCCATATTTTGCCGCTAAAGCTTCCGCTGCCGACAGATTAACACCCGGGCTAAATTCGATGCGGATATGCGAAGCGTTGATTTGAAAAAAGGGTTGATCGGCATTTTCAAAACTTGCCGTGCCGCTGTCCTTGTCACTGCGGCCGTCCGGCGCGCGATCATGAGGATCTGCGGGGCTTATTTTGAAGTCAGCGCCGCTACTACTGCCGGCACCGGCATTTGCCGCAAGTGCTCCTTGGTGGTTCCACATCGCAACCATGGCAAAAGCGACCGACAAGGCTGTAATTCTAAGCAACATGCCCCTCAGATGCCGCCATGTTACCTTGAAGAGAATCTGCATAATCTGACCCTGAAACTAAAGAATTAGCCGTTCAACTCATTGGTAGAGTTCGAAGGTTGAACCGCAGGTAAGGATATTCGACACCTAAATACAGACTGTAAACCTGTACCTCCAGCCGATGCAAACTTCGCCAACACTAAACTACGCGGTGTGGTGGCTAGACTTGCGGCCATCGCAACACATTGTTAGTTACCTACTCTTCCTACCCAGCCACGCGTAGTCTTACCTAATTCGACTCTAACAACTGATTGCAGTTATAGTCGCGCAATCCGCGCCCTCTATAGGGCTATGACGCGGTGGATGAGGAAATGGTTTCTATTACGCTGAAGAGAAATCAAACGACGACAAGTAGGATGGCACGAAGATGCCGCTTAGCGCGGGCTAGGATTTTCTTGCCATGACCGACCGCGACCCCGAGGGTGATACTGAACCAGCCGGTACGATAGAACTGCAACTATTACTGAGGGTTGCGGATAGGGACGAGGTCGCCTTTTCACAGTTATACGAGCGCGTCAGAAAGCCCGTTTTCTCCTTTATTTACAGGATGGTAGGAAATCAAGCATTAGCTGATGACCTGCTCGCCGACGTGCTTTTCCAGGTCTGGGAAAGTGCCAGCCAGTTTCGGGGCGAGAGCAAGGCCATGACATGGCTCTTTACCATTGCGCGCAATCGCGTTATTTCGCATCTGCGAAAGCGAAGCCATGAGCAACTAGACGAAGACAAAATGGGCGAAATGGAGGACCCTTCCCCGTCTCCATCGACCATCTTGAGCGATCAAGAGCGCCAAAAAATAATGTTGGGACTTCTTGAGCGGATCAGCGTCGAACATAGAGAGGTCCTTTTGCTGGCGTATTATCAAGGTATGTCGCTGAAGGAGATGAGTGAAGTGCTTGACTGCTCGGAAACGACGATCAAGTCGAGGATGTTTCACGCGCGTACCAAGTTGCGCTGGCACATGGAGCGGCTTGGTCTAGCAAAGGATAGCTTGCTATGACGACGAAACAGTCACCTGAATCTGCAGATGATGTAACATTGTTAATGCCCTGGTTGGCGAACAAAACTTTGCCATCGAACGAGACTGCTCGTTTGTTGTCTGCGCTGTCTCAGCGACCTGACTTAATTGAAGAAAAGTCCCTTAATCTGGCAATATCGCAATCTGTGAGCTATTGGGCTGACGCAAGCCCCGAGCCTGCTTCCAATATTATGGCGCGCGTGACTCGTCGGATCAGGCAATCTGATCAAAGAAAAGCCTGGAAGATGCAGCCGGCTTCGCATTTTTCATTCGATCGAGTCGTGTCACATGTTTTGGCCGAGTTCCGACGGTTCTACGCAGGCATCGCTGTCGGCGCGTTGGCCGGGGCGACAGCGGCGTCTTTGCTGCTGGTTGTTATTTTGGGTGGTGGCACTTCGGGGCAAGGCGAATATCTTCCCGCCAGCGGGCCGGATACGGCAATTGAAGGGAATCACTTGCTACTTGTGACTTTCCCCTCCAGTCATAGCGTTAAGGAAACCGCGGAGATTCTTCGCGAGGTCGGTGCTGAGATCATTAAGGGCCCTCTGCCATCCGATCTTTTCGTTCTTCGTCTTCACGCCAGCAATGATAACGAGTTCGAAACAGCCAAGAAGCGTCTCGAACAGAAATCAGATATCGTTCAAATTTTAGGACTGTACGAATAAGTAGGCATGCGCTAGCGGGCTTGGTGTGTTGTTGATAGCAAGTCTTTTAGCATTATTAACTAAAAAGGCGGGACAACTATGTCCCGCCTTTTTACTTGGTAGCAGTGGAAATGTTTAGAATTTAATCGACGATCCGACCGAGATCTCTAAAGCATCGTAATCATCGAAACCATCAACGTCATTGGCGGATTCTACCCTCGTATAAGCAAGGGCAGCATCTAGATCGATCCCGGGGGCCATCGCATAAGAGGCTGTCAAAGCATAGCGATCGACCTTGTTATCATCGTTATCTACCGCGGCCGTCGGAGCATCTACGTGAGCCCAGCCGAGACCAAAGGTCCAGGCTTCGACTTCGTAAGAACCACCAAGGCCAATCACCCAAAGATCATCTTTCAAACCGTCTGGTCCATCCACCAGATAAGTTCCCGCCGCACCGATTGTAAAACCGCCAAAATTCACATTGATACCAAGATTATAGCCTGACTGCTCATCATCGGCAGCATTCTTATCTTGTATTTCGCCTTCAAAATAGGCGGCGCCACCAACGGCTAGGCCCCAGCCGTTGCCCTCGTAATCGTAATGCGCACCAATTCCAAAATTATTGTCGGAATCGCCAGGGTTACTGATGGCGCGAAAAGATCCGTCCGCGTTATCGTCGCCGTTGTAATCTTTCTCGTTATCGTTCGGAGTAAACGATAGACCGAAGCTGAAACCTGACCAGTTCGGCGAGTAGTAAACGAGCTTCTGCGACTTGTCCTTGATAGTAAGCGATCCCTCTGGATCGAAAAATCCCGTCGTGACAACCGCCGCACCAGTGGTGTTGGGTGAATAAGGACCAAAGTTTGCGGTCGAGCCCGGCGGTAGCATGTACATGTTGACAGCAGCGCCAGCTTGCGAACCGATACGAAAGTCACCGAAGCTACCCCTGAAATAGGCATAGGCCTGGTCGATCTGATCGTTGTCTTCGTCGCCACCTTCGAGGTCGAAACGCGCACCAACGGTGATACCGTTGTCGAGCGTGACACTGCCAAGGAAGTAAATTTCGGCATCAGTACCAACGCCAACCAAATTATGATTATCGCCAATTTCCCCAGCGTTATCGTCGTCCACAGCAACACCGAACTGGTTGGTGAAGTAGCCGCCGAGGCTTAGTTTGACACCTTCAGATGCCTGAGCGGTACCAGCCAGGAGACCGACGCCGAGCAGGGCCGAAGTCCCCAAAAGAATTTGTTTCATTGATTGCTTCATCCCCTTTTCGTTTTTCTATCTAAGTTGCGAATACGGGGAGCCCAACCAACCCGATCGCGTGACAAAATCTTGGTTAAATTAAATAAAATTTAAAATTCGTCAAGATACCGTTTCAAATTAGGTCAAGCTAAATCAAGCTGGGTATAGAGCGGCAAACTCTCGCAGAATGAATGAGATATATCTCATTCCGCCCCTCCGACAGCATAACTGTAAAGCTGCCTCTATTCGCATACGAGAGATCTTATTTTTCGATCCCTGCGCCGTGCTACATTATGTTTGAGCCAGTCCAAAGCGGCTGTAAAGGTGTCAAAAAGCCGACCCCCTAACTAAGATTGGATTACCGAGGCTTTGCAATGATCTTAGTTCCCCAGAGACGCAGCAATAACGCC
>CAZLOF010000163.1:0-8924 GCA_964560745.1 uncultured Thermoflexus sp. | reverse complement strand
ATATACATCGGTGCGGTTTCGCGCAAATAGTCAGTGAGCATCCGTGAGCCGGTGACATAGCCGCCATTTACCCCAAATGCTTTGCCCAAAGTGCCAACTAAAATATCGGCGCGGGTTTGGGTAAATTCTTCGGTGCCGCGCCCAGTGACCCCAAATGCCCCCACGCCGTGCGAGTCATCTACCACCAAAATGGCGTTTTCGGCGAAATGGCTATCATATCGATGCACCAATTCTGCAATGGCGGCCAAAGGTGCATGAACCCCACGCATACTAAAAATGCCATCGGTGACGATGACAGCGCGTTTACAAGTTCGGCTAGCGGCTTGTAGCGCGGTTTCAAGCTCGGCTAGGTTTAGGTGTTTGTAGATGTGTTTTTCGGCAGGTCGCGCCAATCGCATGGCATTAATGATGCAATTGTGGTTCAATTCGTCGCTAATCAGTGCAGTGTCGGGGGTGATGAGCGGCACAATGGTGCTGACAATGGTGGCGTAGGCGCTCGAAAACAACATACACGCCTCGCGCCCATGAAACGCCGCCAGCCGTTGCTCAAGCGCAGCGTGTGGCGCATAAGTGCCGCTAATGAAACGCACTGCCCCCGGGCCAACCCCATAGGCATGAACCGCTGCTTCTTCGGCAGCCATCACTTTGGGGTGCAACGACAAACCGAGATAGTTATTCGAGTTCATTTTAATAAATAACTGATCGCCATATCCTTCGAGCAAATAACGAGGACCGCGCCCAGCTTGGGCGGGTTGAACGGCGCAAATGACGTTTTCGGCCCCTTTGCGGCGACCTTGCGCTTGCATCTGATCAAGATCAGCATTTAGTTGGGTAAATAGGCGTTGGGTAGGCATAATTCTAATTTGTAGTGTACTATATAGCGTAATAAGTATCTTTTCAATGTGAGGGGCAAAACAGATTTTGCCATTGCTTATTGTTAAGATAGTAAAAGCGCTAAAAACTGGAGACAAGCAAATGAAAAATGAACGCTTTATGGGCAAGATCGCCCTTGTTACCGGGGCGGGGCGAGGCATGGGGCGAGCCATTGCGCTGACCTTGGCAAACCAAGGTGCAGCGGTATTGGTGAACGATGTGAATCAAGCGGCTGCCGATGAGACCGCCCGCGAGATTGTGGCAAATGGCGGGCGGGCCTTGGCATGGGTGGCCGATGTTAGCCGTTACGATCAAGTGCAAGCGATGGTGAACGCTTGTTTGGCCGAATTTGGCACGCTTGATATTTTGGTGAACAATGCCGGCATTTTGGGCAATACGCGCCCGATCGAAGAGATTCCGGTGGAGGAATGGGATATATTGTTTGGCATTAATGTGCGAGGCATGTTTAATTGTATCAAAGCCGTGTTGCCGATCATGAAGGCAAAGCGTTATGGCAAGATTGTTAACGTGTCATCATCGGCGGGACGCAGCACCAGCACGTTTGGCGGGGCGCATTACACCACATCGAAGGCGGCGGTGCTTGGCTTAACACGGCATACCGCCCGCGAAGCCGCGCCGTTTAATATTAATGTGAATGCTACCGCGCCGGGCAGTATGGACACTGAAATGGTGCGCGAACGCGCAACCCTAGAACATATTGAACGTGAACGGCAAAATATTCCATTGCGGCGTTTGGGGGTGGCCCAAGACCAAGCCAATTTGGTGGCGTTTTTGTGTTCAGATGAATCAAGCTATATCGCTGGCGCAACGGTTGATATTAATGGGGCTGATTTGTTATTGTAGCTATGCCCAAAAGATTAGCTTTTGGGCATAGGTAGTGAAATCGGCGATCAAGATATTGGCCCCCGTATAAAGGTGAAAATAGCCTTAATGCCACACTTGATAACAATATAAAATCTGCGGGCTTGGGTTTTCGGTGCAACGCATCAAATTTAATCACCCCAAGCATTTATACTAAATATGTTAAACCAAATTGCGACATGGGTCGCCCTCATAATCGAAACGATCGTGTTAACGCTAGGCTATCCGGGCATTGCCTTGGTGATGCTGATTGAAAACCTCTTCCCGCCAATTCCATCTGAATTGGTAATGCCGTTTGCTGGCTTTTTGGCGGCACAGGGCAAAATGGATTTTACGTTAGTGATTATTTCTGGCACTATCGGCGCGGTGTTGGGTGCAATCGGCTTATACTACATTGGTATGTGGGCCGATGAAACGATCATTCGGCGTTTTGTGCGGCGCTGGGGCAAATGGTTTACCATCAGCGAAACCGAGCTAAATATTGCGCTGACCTTTTTTATGCGGCGTGGCGAAGCGGTGGTGTTCTTTGGGCGATTAATCCCGCTCATTCGTAGCTTAATTTCGATCCCAGCCGGAATGCGTCGTATGAATTTTGGGCGCTTTTTGCTGTTCACCAGCATCGGCACTTCGCTTTGGAATTTGGCCTTGACCTTGGCTGGCAGCGTGTTGGGGGCGAACTGGAAGCACGTATTGAGCTTTCTAGGCACTTATCAAAATGTGACAGTGGCGGTTTTAGGGTTGGGGGTGTTGGGTTTTATTGGCTGGCGTTTGTGGCAAAAACGCAGCAAATTAATATCGTGATTTAGCTATCTACCAAGAAAGGGTAAAAATTGAGGAAATGCCGATTTCCCTATCTATGCCCCTATGCTACGCTTTGGGGCATAGATAGGAAAATTGGCAAAATATTTCATCAACTCGGAATCTACTTTAAATCGGGTTTCTGGAAGAAGCCCGATTTATGAACGCGCAAATCATAAAAATGCCTAAAATTCCACGCAAACCCTTCCCTTCACCCGAAGCTGGCACAAATGACGCTAGCTCAGCCAACAAGATTGCTGAGACCAGCGTAAACGTAAATGACGGCGCGGCGGCGATGGGTGACAATAACGCCGTTTCCGGCAGGCAAGGGGTGGCGGTGCAAGGCGATGTTGGTGGCGACATCATCACGGGCACGGTGATTGTCAAAAATTATTTGCGGCGCACGGGGTTGGTTGATGAATGGTATCGTGAGGCCGAAAAGCCTTATTTGCAGCGCGTACAAAAAGAATTCGCCCAAAGTTTATCGAAAAAAACGCTTGAAACAAGCGCCGAGATCGTGGCAGTGGTGGCTAATCGTTATGTGCCAGTATCATTAAACCGCCGTGTCAATGATGCTCAGGGGCAAAGTAATCGTAGTGGTGAATGGGGTCAATTGGCAACTTACCCTTGTGTGAGCTTGTTACTGGGTGACCCGTATGATGGTAAATCATCGTTGATGCGTAAAATTGCGTATGATCTCGCCAAAGTCGCCGCCGCCGAGAATGATGAGACCAAGCGTTATTTGCCGATTTATTTGCCGATCAATCGTTACCCATTTGCCAATGCCAACCCCGATGAATTGCTCAATTTAGCGGCTTTTGCCTGCGGGGCATCGCCCAGCGAAATGCAAGTTTATTGGCGTGAGCAAAAACGGAGCATTTGCTTGCTCATCGATAATGTTGACGAAATTCCCGAGCAGAACAACGAGCGCAACTATTTTTTTGAGGCGTTGACCGCTTTGGTGCAAACCCGCAGTAATGCCGCAGGTGAGAAGAAGCATAGCCTGATTGTGGCGTGTCGCCCTGATAACGGCCCCAATGTCCTACGCACCCGCTTGGCCGATTTATTTGCCAGCCAAAGCGATTATGCCGAATGGAGCATTTTGCCATTGGCAGAAGAACAAATCAGCCGATTGTTAGATGTATACGAGGTGCCATCTGAATTAAGCAAATTAATCAAAGACGATATTCATGTCGATGCCAATGCCAAGGCCCAGCCCTCAAAATATTGGCGTTTGGTCAATAAGCCGGGTTTGATCGCCACGCTCGGCAAAGCGACCAGTGGCAGTGGTATGTCTAATTTGCCGCGTAATACGGTTGAATTGTGTGAATTGTTTATTCGGCGTTTGGTTGATCAAGACGAAGATTGGCAACGCCAAAGCGCTGCCGATAAACCATTTTATGCTTATGCTCAAGTTAAAAAGCCGGTGCTGGGGCGTATTGCTTTTCGCATGTTGTTAACGGGGCAAAATAATTTATTTTTAGACGACGATTTATGCCGCGAATTGGCGCAATATCTGGATAAACTGAGCCAAACATTTAACCGTATTCGGCGCTATTTGCCAGAGAATTGGCACATTGCCGATTTTTTAGCAGCGCTGCAACAAACGCCCATTGCCAACGCCGAGGCCGCGCAGAATGGCTATTTTGAATTTGCCAGCACACTTTATCGCGATTATTTTGCGGCGTTGCATCTTGATCATGTGAGCGCCGAAAAGCCAGAACACCTGCAAACGTTGGTCGCCGATATTTTGAAATCTGGGCGCGAACGCTGGGAAGATGTCTTTATTTTCTTGTCGGATATGAGCAACCGTAGCGATAGTGCAAGCAAGCTAATGGATTTAGTCTTTGCTGGGTCAGAAGGTAGCGCAGCGGCAGCCGATTTATGGCTAGAAAAAGGCAATAGCCAAACCAGCCGTATTCCCAGCGCGGTGTCAAATGAGTATTTTCGGCGTCGTCAAGTGGTTGAAGAGCCGAATTTGGTTGTGCCGCCTTTGGCGATTGGTCTGACGCGCTTGGCGCGGCATCGCGATGCACGGGTGGCTTTGCAGGCGGTCAATATGTTGGCGCGGTTTGGCTTGGGCGCGGTCTTGCCTTTGCTCGATGCAGTCAGTTATCCCCACCCATTTGTAAGCGCATCGGCGATGCACGCGCTATTGCATTTGGGGCCGCGTATTGCCAATGAGGCGGTTGAAACAGTAGCGCCCTTAATTGATCTTGATGAGACCCGTTTGCATTTTAACAATGGTGGCTCAGGCAATGCCATCATTGGCCCTTGTGTTTTGGTCGATGTACCCCAAACTTTTCGGGCCGAGGTGCAGGCAAATTTATCGGGGTTAGATTTTGATCCATTTATAAGCGCATGTAGCTTTAAATTGTGGCATGAGCCGGTGGCTTGGTTTGCCTTAGATTATTTTAAACAAAAACAAGTCAATTGGATTGGGCTGGCGGTGGCTTGCGACACAGTAAAGCGCGTGAGTGGCACGATTATTCAAAAAGCGTTGATACGTACGGGGCTTGATTTGTTGGTCGATGAATTGGAATGGTGCTTGAATAGTTATGGTCGGGTGGGTGATCGGATTACCCGCGCCCTAAAACTGACTTCTGATAATGACGCGGCTGCTTTTGATGAGCGGTTGGCTTGGATTTTTGAGGGTGCTGATCTGACCTATACCGAGTTACGTTTGTTGTTTGATCGGCTAAATCGTAGTGGGCATTCTGTGTCAAAACCGCAAGATAAACCGCCTCTTTTGTCGCAGAATATAATAAAAAAGCAGCGGTTGACAGGCATTGAAATCAAAAATTTAGATGCCAATAACCATCATGTTTTAGATCAAGGCACGAATTTACCTGACTTGCAGGAATTTCCTTTTATACATAGCAGTGCCGCCCTGCTGCAAAGTGAATTGATCGGGATATCTATTGGGCGTTTGTTGCCGAGCCGGTATCAGGTGGCCGAGACGATCTCATTGCGCGGGCAAATTGATATTGGCAACTGTGTCGATAGCCATATAAAAGGCATTGCAATTGCTGAGGCGCATGGCTGGGCGGGGATTCGAACTTCATTGACGTTGAATATTCAACAATTGCAAAATAGCACGATTGAAGGTGTTGTGGTGAAACCGACAGAAGCAGCATTGAAGGCTGCGGCGTAAATGACTATAAATGAGTATAGATTTTTTATGGATATAACATTATTAACCAGCGCCATTGCGGCGGGGGCAACCGAGGCGTTAAAAGACACAGCTACCCAGTTTGTCAAAGAGGCTTATGCGCGGTTAAAGAATTTGTTGGGTCGCAGGTTAGATGGGATGCAGGGCGGCGATGATGTGCGTGATGCCATTCGCTGGGTTGAGCGAAAACCTGATGCAAAGGCACGGCATGAGGTATTGACTGAGTCGTTGGTCGAATCGAAGCTGGCACTAGATGAAGATATTACTTGTGCGGTAAAAGAATTGATTGCGATCTTGCAACGATTTGCACCTCAAACCGCTGCCCAATTTGACTTGGCGGTGCAAGCGGGTGGGGCGGCGGTGGGCAATAATAATAATGTGGCCGGCAAAGGCGGCATTGTCATTAAGGGCGATACCGATGGTAATGTCAGTATCAGCAGTGGGCCACAGGTGAAGGGCGACTATATACGTGGCGATAAAGTTGCGGCCAACAAGATCGAGCGCCAAATTAATACCGGCGGCGGGGCTTATCTTGGCGATAATATCAATGTGCCATCGATTGGCAGTTTTATTGGGCGTGACCAAATTGTGATTAACAATAATTATGCTGAAGCGCCTTTGCCAGAACCGCCAGCCATCATCCCGCCAGCGGTGCGGTATCTTGCGCCATTGCTCAATACCTATTTTAGCCTTGAGGAACTCGAAGGGCTGTGTTTTGAGATGGGGATTGATGCCGATAATTTGCGCGGGCAAACCAAAGAGGCCAAGGCACGGGCTTTGGTCAGCCATTGCGAGCGGCACGGAACGCTCGATGAATTAAAGCGTGTGATGCGTATCGCGCGACCCAATTTGCGTACGCAATTGAGTCAGTAGACAGTAATCAGTAGTCAGATCGTTTTCAATCTGACTACTGATTGCTGTCTACTGGCTACTGCCCCCAACTTTATGAGCAAAAAATTTACCAACGGTTATGCCTTATTGATTGCAGTTGACCAAAACAGTGTGGCGCAATGGGCGCTGCCGGATGTGGTGAAGGACGTGACTGCGTTGCGTGATGTGCTCATTCACCCAGACCGTTGTGCCTATAACCCAAAGCATGTGCGGGTGATTACGGGGCCAAAAGCCACCCGCCAAGGCATTTTAGATGGGCTGGAATGGTTGGCGGAGCAATTGGCCGCCGATAAAAGCGACAATGCGACGGCGGTGGTGTATTACACCGGTCATGGTTGGCGTGACCCCAACAGCAACCCAGCTACGTTTTACTTTATTCCGTATGATGTAAAAGCAACGGCGATTGCCTCGCGGGCTTTGCGGGCCAGCGATTTTGCCGATGAAATTGCGGCATTGCAGCCCAAGCGTCTGTTTGTGGCGCTCGATTGTTGCCACGCGGCTGGGGCCGATGTAAAAGACTTAACCCCGATTGGTAACGCCGTTAGCGCCGCCATACCCGTGCAAACATTTATGCCGATTAGCACCGATGCGGCTGTGTTTGCTGATTCAACTGGCGACAAGGCATTGAGTGATTTGGCCGTGGGGGCGGGGCGAGCGGTGCTGAGTTCATCGCAAAGTGTTGAAAAGTCATGGGTGCGCAAAGATGGCAGCATGAGTGTGTTTACCTATTACATGATTGAGGCTTTGACCGGCCATGCCCAACCCGCTGGCGGCGCAACCGAGGTGTTGGTGTCAGATGTGATGAGCCATGTTTATCGCAATGTGCCAAAACTGGTGCAAAGTGAGCGTGGGCAAGACCAACACCCCGATTATCAAGTGAGTGGCAATTTTCCGGTGGCGCTGTTATTGGGCGGTAAAGGCTTAGATGTGGGGCAAGCCGCGCCCGACCCGTTGCAATCCCCCAAGCCGAGCGACCGGGCTATTAAGATTACGGTAGGGGATGGGGCGGTTGCTGTTGGCAATAATAATGCGGTGGCCGGTGCGGGCGGTATTGCCATTAGCGGCAATGTTTCAGGGAGTGTTAGCGTTGGCGCGGCTAAACCCAGATCTGCCAAGCCACGCCGACAAGGGAGATAAAACAATGACCACAAACACAAAAGGCACGCTACGGGTGATTTCGCACCCGGGCAAAGCCAAAGCCAGTGTCAAAATCGTGTCGGTGGCAGCATCGACAACGGGCGAGAAGGGCTTAGAAACCCTTTCACCCGAAGCACCAAAGGGTATTCAGGCCAACACAAGCGCGAGTGCGTTTGCATTTAATGAAGCGGGCAGCAATCGTTTTAGCCTCGACATTGCGCCTGATGATATTGCCCAAATTACATCTGAGCAGCCACTGACGTTAAAAAGCAATCAAGCCATTGCAAAAGACGAATCATTATTGGTTTGTTATAAAGATGCCGCCACTGGCTTGTATGTGCCGAATGGCTTTGGCTATAAGGTTCGTGGCGGGGCCGAATTGAAGCTGATTAAAGTGCCAGATGGTGCGCAACCCGGGGCCAAAGAGCTATTTGGCGCGGTGCAAATGTTGGTGTTTAAATTCGCTGGCAAAATTGGCTTCGAGAACCCTTACCCATTATTGCGGGCTGCGCGGGTGAATGACGATGGGTTAGCCGAATATGACGATGGCGAAGTGACCCAATTGCGCGAAAAAGTGAAGCAAGCCCAGCGTATTTTATTGCTAGTGCATGGCTTTACCGGCGACACCCGTTTTATGGTGGTGGGTCAGAGTGTGCTTAAATCGGTGCAAGCTGGTTTTGTTGATTATGATCTGGTGTTGACTTATGATTATGAAAGCATTAATACTGCTATTCAAGACAGCGCCCGTCAATTAAAAGCAAAATTAGCCCAAATCGGCTTGGGGGCCGATCACGGCAAAACAGTGCATTTGGTGGCACATTCGCTGGGCACTCAAGTGAGCCGTTGGTTTATTGAGCAGGAAGGCGGCAAAAAAATAGTTGAGCGGGCAGTGTTATTGGGGCCGCCCAATAATGGCACATCGTTGGCGGTGGTGCAAAAATGGCTTACTTACTTGGTTGGTTTGGGGTTAAATGGCTTATTAAGCACGGTTTCGCCCGCTTTGGCCTTGGCAAAATTGGTTCACGCCCTCAGCGTGGCGGTCGGCGGGGTCGAGAAGATCGATACTACGCTTGATCAGCTTGAGCCAAATTCTGAGTTTTATCAGGGGTTAAATGGTAGCCCAGACCCACAAGTGCCCTATCATGTGATTATTGGCGATACGAGTAAAGTA
>CAZLOF010000162.1:0-8943 GCA_964560745.1 uncultured Thermoflexus sp. | reverse complement strand
GCGCTCCAATCATCAGAGACCAGAGGGGTTAAGACGCTGGGGACACAACCACCCGAAAACCCAAGTTGAGGTTGAGGCCGTCAGGGCGACCCCAGTTACGAAACGCACAACGCGCCCCCCCCTGATAGTCGCTGAACGCGCCACCACGCACCACACGTTCATCTTCGCCTTGCAAAGATATATCTATCTTTTGGTTATATTCTCTGTAATCCGATTGCCACTTAGTAAGCGTCCACTCCCACACATTGCCGCTCATATCTTCGCAACCATAGGGTGTTTTGCCCAATGAGAAGCAGCCCACCGCGCTGGTGCTACCGATGCCGCTGTCATCATAATTTGCCGCATTCGGGTTAGGATCATTCCCCCAAGGATAACGCCGCGCATCGGTCATGCCCCGTGCTGCTTTTTCCCATTCGGCCTCGGTCGGCAGCCGCACGGCTTGTTCGGGGCGCAACTTGCCAGCCTTGCGCCAGCGCTGGGTCAACCATTGGGTAAAGGCCACTGCTTGCCGCCAAGATACCCCCACCACTGGATGATTGGATAAATGCAATGTCTCATCATCGAATTGACGAGGTTTGTGCGCTGGGTCATTCGTCGCCACAACAAATTCGGCATATTGGGCTTGGGTGATGGGAAAACGCGAGATTGCAAAAGCCGCTGTAAATTGGCGATGCAATGGCCCTTCATCATCGCTTGCCATGTCATCGGGAAACTGATCATGATCTTTTTCCGCGCCCATCCAAAATTCACCGACTGGCACAGGGCATAATTCGATGGCATCCACCGTCATCACCGCTCGGCGCGGGTCACCCAGTTTGGCAAGGGCGCGTCCGGCCTCGGCGCGTTGCACGGCGGGCAGGGTGTTGGCACGAATCAAAGCCATCATCCAATCACGCACCCGCAAACGTCGTTGCTCGAATCGGTCTTCACGCTGCTCGTCTCCCTGCGCCAAGTCGTTCTCAATCATCACCTGCGCCGCCAGCAAGGCGGCAGTGGCCTCGTCGTGTTTTACGGCGGTCTCGGTCAAAGGCGGCGTATGGCAACACAGCGCCTCAACCAAATTCCACACCGGCTCATCCGAAAAATCTTTGGCCTTGGCCGCCGCCAATAACACGGCTTCGCGCCAACGGGTTGGCTCGGCTTGAAACAGCTTGCTCGCTCGGCTCGGCCATTCGCTGCGCGTCAGATGACAGGCCGCCAAATATTCTTGAAAAGTGCGATGCGGAAACTGAAAAACCTCGCCCCCATGCGAGGCCAAAATTCCGGCGCGGTCACTCAAATATTGGCGCAACTGCATATAGTCCACCGTTTTTTGCGCTCGCGCCGAGCGCACCAAGGCTGCAATCAGCTTGTCTTCGGGGATATCTGCCGTGTCTTGCTGATTGATTTGATCCCGATGCACCTCAAACGCCAATTGTTGCAACTGCGCCCGCATTCGATCGGGGTCGGCATCTAGCCACACACTCAAACTGGGATGCGTGGTCTCTGTGCCGTCTGGCAGTTCCACCTGTTTATAGGTCTCCCAGTCAAAAATCAGCATTTTCACCGACTCTTCATACAATTGCTGACGTTTTTCGGGCAGCCCGGCGCCACGTTCGGTTTGCAGCCGCACAATCAAACTCAGCAACAGGGGGCGCTCGGCCAATTCGCGCAATTTGGGGTTTTGCCGCACCGCCTGCTTCAATCTTTCAGCCCGCGCCTGTGCCGTGCTCACCTCCATATCCACAAAATCGGGCACTTTGTCATACCATGCGCTCACAAATTGGTCAATTTGCCCAAGCGTAAAATGACGCAATTCCGCCTCATCAAACCCGCTCAGCTTCCAATCTTGTTCTTGGTAAGCATAGGTGCGGCTAGTGACCAAAAACCGACATCGGCGATAGGTGCTGGCAAAATCTTGCACACATGCTTTCACTTGTTGGCGGCGTTGCTTGGCATCTGGCACTTCGTCCAAACCATCCAACAAAATCAACGCGCCGCGATCAAGCAAGTGCTGCTTTAGATGCGGGGCAAAATCGCCCAGTTCTTTGCTGCGCAAATTGGCCTCAATAAAATCCCACAGGTGTTTGGCATTGCCTTTGCCTTGTGCTGGCAAACTGGCGGCAAAATTGCGCAACACCACTTGCACCGGCATCAACATGCCATGTCGCCATTGTTGGGGCGAATCAGGCTCGCGTGCTTGTCGTCTAGAACCACGTGCATCATCATCTTCCTCCTTTGGCAATGGCGCACACAACGATTGCAGGTTGATATTGGGGTCACGCAGCCCCTCACCCGCCATACACGCCGCCACAAAATTGACAAATGTGCTTTTGCCGCTGCCCGGCCCACCCAACAACACACAATATTGATGCGCGTCGGCTAGCTCCAACGCCGATAAACGCCTCCCTTCCATCGCATCAGGCGACATCTCGCGCCGTGCGCGTGTGCCGGTCTTGCGTTCGTCCTCTGCCATCGCCGTTGTCATCAGTGCGGTATACACGGTTGACAATTTCAGCTTATCCTTGCTCAGGCTCGACAAAAATTGCGGGGTGCGGTTGTTGTCATCCAGCACCCGTGCCAAATAAGCTTCACGCAAGCTTTGCACGTCGTTTTCTGGCGACGGTTTCGCTGGCGTTTGAATGTTAATTTGTGTGCCAATTTTATCGCGTCCCACCACGTCCTCGCCGATGCGCTCCCCCGCCAATTGGGTGCGCAGCAAGGCAAGTTGCAGCTCTAAAATCGGTTTAAGCGCCGCGTTGTTTGGGTCACGTAGCAAATTTTCGAGTTGGGTAATTTGGGTTTGCAGTGCTTCAGACATAAGTGGCTTAAACTCGATACAAAATGTTACATTTTGGGCAGGGCAAAAGGTATATTTCACGCAAAGACACAAAAACGCAAAAAAATAAACCTTTGCGTTTTTGCGTCTTTGCGTAAAAAAAACCACCGAAAAATCACGTCAATTGCGCCCGCAGATTAGGCCGTTGCACACGCATCAGGCGTTTCAGCTCGTCCAGCCGTCCGCGATTTTCGCAATGCTTGACCAACGAACGCGCCTTCTCATCCTTGGTTTGCCCACGCAGGTTTTCGTCATCAATCTCCATCTCGAAGCACAACGACTCGATTTCACTCAAGTTAAAGTAAGTGTTGAGCAACGGCACCAGCCCGCGCCCCGCCGAGGCGATGTCGGCTAGCTCTGGCGCGGTGTTGTAGTGGTTGATCTGCGTGCCGATCTTATTACCCAACACCTTGTCGCCATGCACCACATCGCCCTTGTGCATATCACGTCCGGCAAAATCGCCGCCCACGCTTAAATTGCCTGTATTTGACAAGCCGCCGCCAGTGTTGATGTTGTAGGTCGCAGTTGAAGTTGTAGCCCCGCTAGACTTTAGCGCTTCGACCAAGGTTTGGGCCAGCGAAAGAATTTCGCGGTCTTGGTCGGCCTTGCTCTCTTGAATAGCGTCCTTCACCACTTCTTTGCTGGTTTCTTTTTCGGGTTTCTTCTCTGCCACTTGAATGGCTGGGGCAGTGTCGCCAAACTTGCGCACCAGCGCACCCTTGAGCGCGTCATAGGCATCCTTCACAGCTTTGCTGGCGGTAGGCTTAATCGCCTCAGCAGCCCCAGCCAAAAACGAGGTTACGATAATACTGAGTGGGTCCATAGTGCTAAGAGTTTAGCATCACTTTGGATATATTTTGTTGACAAAATTGAGGGCAATCTTGATTAAGCCGCCCAAAAACCATCATGCACCGCCCGCGCCTCGGCGTTCAATTCGAGCATCGGGCCAGCGACGGCGACGGGGCGTTGGCTATGGGCAAACACCTCGCGGCAGGGCAACACCAATTGGTCGGGCGACGGCCCGACGATTTCATATAAGGCCACTTCGCTCAGCGCATACACCACCCGCCCGATGCCGCTCCAATAAATGGCCCCGGCACACATGGCGCATGGCTCGGTGCTTGAATAAAGTGTGCAGCGGGCCAGTTGTTCGGGCAAATAATGGCGCGTCGCCAGCCGCACCAAATTCGTCTCGGCATGGCCAGTGCCGTCACGCTCAGTCACAACCGTGTTTTCGGCTTGCAACAGCAATTGGTCGTTTTCATCGACCAATACTGCGCCAAAGGGGTGGTTGCCGTGTCGGCGCGATTGCCACGCCAATTCGATGGCGGTGCGCAGGTGGGGGATTGAGATTGGGGTCATGGGGATGTATTTTATGCTCAATTTTAGGGTTCATGGTTAAGCGCGATTAAAATACCCCCATGCACACTCTCACCCCAAACGTCCTCACCCTCGGTACCTACGCAGGCTTTGCGCCCATAGCGTGGCAGCACGAAGGCCGCGCCTGCGGCTGGGATATCGATTTCTTACAACGCTTCGCCGATTCGCTTGGCCTAACGCTAGCGACCCAGTTTTACCCCTTTGCCGAATTATGGGAGCGCGTCAGCCAAGGCGCGGTGGATGTGGCGGCCTCGGGCATCACCTATATGCCCAGCCGCGAGCGCAACGGCGTGATATGGAGCGCCTCCTACTTCACCGTGCAGCGTTGTTTGGTCATTCGCGCCGCCGACCGCGCCAAATACAGCACCATCGCCGATTTCGCCGAGCAAACCATCGAGGTCACGCCCGGCTCGGCTGCCGACATCGATGCCCTTCAGCGCAAACCCGCCAGCACCCGCCTCAGCCATTGCCACAACCTCAACGATGCCGTGCAACGGCTGTTAAGGGGCGAGATCGCGGCCTTCGGCACCGGCGACTTCAGCGGCTATGATTATGTGCGGCGCTTCCCCGGTCAGCTCGCTATCATCGATGTGCATGAGATGACCGGGCCAGAATATTTCGCCTTCCCCACCCGCCAAGCCAGCGGCATCGTCGAGGCGCTCAATGCCTTCATTCACGCCCATCGGCATGAGTATGAGGGTAATTTACAATGATTCTGTCGAAATGGATTCCCAATCAAAATTGAGCGTTACATCTTCAGTATCTATCCAGTCAGCTTGTTTATCCGTTTTATCTGCAACATTATTACATATTGGTAACCCTTGAAATGCCTCACCAACGGTCATATAAGGATGAGATGCAAACAATGATGTTTTTGAACTATGCGTAGAAACGGGTAACAACGCTTTGCCAAATTCATGTTTTGTGCCAATAAAAATAAGGCGCTTGCGCAACTGCGGTGCGCCATAATCAGCAGCATTGAGCAAACGATAATCAACGTTATACCCTAGTCTCTGCATTTCAAACAAAATATTTTGCAACAATTTGCCATTGCTAATCCCTGCCAAACCAGCTACATTTTCCATTACAAAATATCTTGGCGATAGCTGCTCAACATAACGTAAAAACTCGCCAATGAGTTGCCCACGTGGGTCATCTATTCCACGTTGTTTACCGGCCTGACTAAAAGCCTGACAAGGTGGCCCGCCATAAACCAAAGAAACATCTGATTTCCCAATTCCTAAAGCAGCTGACATTTTCGCCGCATCTGCAATGTTATAAACACTATCATTAATAACATAACTATGATGATGCGAATAGCTTCTTAAAGTATCACATGAGTCTTTATCTAACTCAATCGAAGCATAAGTATGCCATCTCGCATTAGACAACGCTGCTTTTGAAGCGGCAATATCTAACCCACCAGCCCCGCTAAACAAACTTAATGCATAAAATCGGTCTACTTCAGGTGATACACGCTTCGCATGAGCTAAAACAGCCTCAAACACCGCCCGCCCCAAATGAATAGGGACAGCATTGCCAACCTGAAGCTGGGTGCTACCGAGTGTGCCTTTAAATTCAAGCTCATCTGGAAAACCCTGTAAACGTGCGGCTTCACGTGGTGTAATAAATCTATTTTCATAAGGATGAACAAATTTATTAAAAATATAACCTGTTACAGTCAAAGATGGTTTGTTAGGATCTAAACGAATCATGCGCAAATTTGGGCCACCTTTACGGGTAGGATCTTCTTTAACATAAAAACGAAAACTTTTATGCCACAAATGTTCGGGAAGATCCTGCATTTTCTGCCCTATTTTTAAAGCATCGATCCGTTCTTGAACAGCGCTCCCAACTTGCCTTGCAATGTGATTAAATACTCTTGCCATTTTAATCACCTAAAAATCAAACACAGTTGCAATCCAAGGGTGGCGTGAAATGGTCTGAGTTAATGCGATAAGGCCATCAAATAAGTTAAAAAGAGGGGTTTCTGACTGTAAATCAATCGCATAAGTCGCTTTCCCAGACTTATCACGTGTCCAAATGACATCTTGAAAATTAGCTAGATATTCATCAAAATGTCGAATTGCGTGAATATTAGAAACAATTCCAGTTAAAACTTGATAATCATCTTGCAACGGCTTACTATCAACACCAAGTTTAAGCACTTGATAAATCCCTTTTTTTATATCGTCTGTCCGATCCACACCAACGCTCGATTTGCTATCAGATATAGATTCATAACCACCACCACTTGCCCTTCTACGCCAATGTTCTGGACGCGGCGAAGGCGCACCACATGCATTAGTAAACCAAAAAGGAACTTGATTATTTTTAATTGCATAACTATCATATGCAATCAACCAAAAATTTATATAATCCTGCCAAAAACATTGATCTGTTTTCAACAAATTTAATATGCCACGATAAGCCCAATTAATATCTTTACTATCTTTTTTGCGCCCTATAAAATAAGACTTATATGACCAACCGCTTTTGGGTCTTAAATCTTGAACAGGCACAAAAACAGCAATCTCAGACAAGTGCAAAATTGTTGTTGCTGGCTGATGTTCTAAAAGTGGCACAGAACCTTTTTCACCTGTCGTTGTCAATTGTTCATACGCAGTCACCAATGGCAACGTCAGCAAAGGCGCAGATTTTACTTCTGCATAAAATGCAACTTTAGGGATTGACTTATTATCAAGGAAAACAGTATCAACCGGTTCAGCGCCTTTTAAAACTTCAATCAATCTTCCATGATGAGCAAACAGTGCTTTAAAAAACAAAGCCAATAATTTGGCTGTAGCTGCACCAATATTTCCTGATGCTGGTTTATTTGCCAAATGATACTGAAATTCATTGTTTAAAACACAATATGGACAAGTATTTGTATACGGGTAATATATTTTAGGTGGGTGATTCAATGAAGGACAATAACACCAATTAACTTGATTCACATTGCCATAATATTCGGCGCTTACCAAAAGATCAAATGCCGCCGCAAGTAGAATTCCGCGTTTAACTTTAACTTGCGTTTCGGTAAATTCTTTTGCAAAAGGATAGCGATAAACGGCAGTAACAAGTTCAGATATAAGTTGTTGCTGGGGTGTTACCGTCTCTAAGTTATAAACATCTGATGCTTCTTTAATCCAGTTCATCATTATGAGTATACCGCCTCATACAATTTTAGACTATTAGCGCCACGGATCCTCAACCCAAGGGTATTTATGCCGATTCACCTGTTGATACGGGATATTGGCAAAATCGCGGTTAAGTGTGCCTTCGACGGTGGCATAAATGATATGCGCCGCCACTGGTGCATAAGCCGCGTAAAAATGTTGATTAGATTTGACCACCAACAAGCGTTTTTGCTTGAGGTCGAGGCCAAAATTGGTAAAAACCTCAATCCCCAACACTTGGGTGCGTTTTGAATTGACGATAATGTCGATGCCGTCACAGGTTAAACAAACGCTATCGCCGCAGGCGTTGACCATCGCGCCATTTAGCTGCGGCCACAATTGCGTCATGTTAGGGATGATGCCACGCACCACCACGCTCAGGTCGAGCGGGTCGCCCGAGGCTGGCCCCATTTTGCCGCCCAAACGCACCGACATGCGTGTGCCACCCCCCGCCGCCATCGCCAATTGCACCACAACCGGGTCCCACATCATGGCCAGCGCCGCGTCTTTTACGCCCATTTGCAACAATTTGCGCAATACAAAGGTCGAGTCGCTGGGTGCGCCACCGCCTGCGTTGTCGGCGGTGTCGGCCAACACCACCGGTTTGCCGGTGAATGGGTGCGCCAGCGCCTGCGCCAAGGCCTCATCTAACTGGGGTGGGGTGACAATGGCCTCGTGCCGCAAGGCAAACAATGTACGCCCCAAGTCTTGGGCAACGGCGGCAGCCTTGGCTGGGTCATTTTCGGTAATGGCGAGGGTGTAAGTGCCGGTCAATGGCACATCGGCCCACGGAAAACTGTGCGCCAACGAAACCGATAACACGCCGTCTTTGCCCTCTAGCGCCATCATCGCATCTACATAACTGCGCATCGGCTCGACCGGCGTGAGATACATGCCGACCATACGGCAATCGTAAAGCGCCATTGTTGGGCGTGATTTACCCTCGGCGGCAGCGGCAATAAGGTTAAACAACTCAACCGCCCGCGCATCGACATCAATATGTGGGTATTCTTTAAACAGCACAATCGCATCGCACACGTCTAACATCTGTTGATCAAGCTCACAATGCAGGTCTAACTCAACCCCAATTTTCACCTGCGGCCCCACCAACGCCCGCACCCGCTGCGCGATATCGGTCTCACAGTCGTCATAACCCTCGGCCACCATCGCGCCGTGCATGGTCAATAGCACCATATCAAGCGGCAGCGCGGCCTGTATTTGCGCTAACAAAGCATCGCGCAACGTCTCGTAGGCGTGGCGCACCGTAATGCCAGCCGGTTGGGCAAAGCCATACGAGCCAAACACACATTGCCAGCCACGTTGCTGGGCCATGTTGTGCCACACCGCCATCGTGCTGCCATAAATGACATTGGGCGCATCAGCAACCGTATACGCCATATCAAAATCACGAATGCCAGTCAGCAACGGCGAAAAGGTATTGGTCTCGGTGCCGAGACCGCCGCAAAATATTTTCATGATTTAAACTGTTACGTTAACTTGATAAGGTCGCACTTCAAGATCAAAAACAGCCTCGTTTTCAGCATTGTAAGCAACGATCTTGCCTTC
>CAZLOF010000161.1:7321-8966 GCA_964560745.1 uncultured Thermoflexus sp. | reverse complement strand
GCCGGATGGCATCTGTTTATCTGAAATAGCCATTCAAGAGCGGCGATAGATGCTAGATTATGAGCTTGTTTCACTTTTACGATACCAGTGCATTGTTAAAAAACTATGTCGATGAAAAAGGCAGTATTTGGCTGCGTCAACAATTATGTGCAATTGACGCACTGCATGTAATCGGAGCCTTAACCCGTGTGGAAGTATTTGCGTCGTTTGCCCGTGTACGTAAAGCAAAGTATCGTTCGGCAGAGGTATTAGATAAGGCAATTAATGCTTTTAAGCAAGATTTGACAGCTGTAATTGGGGTTTTCGCAAATAATGATGACCTTATCGAAAAAGCGATTCAACTCACACAAAAATATGCACTGCGTGGTTATGATGCAATTCAACTTGCAAATGCACTGGCACTCAAACACCGGTTACATGCCGATAATGTGACACCAACGCATGAATTAATATTTTTTTGTGCCGATATTGAGCTTTTAAACGCTGCAAAAGCAGAGGGATTGGCTATCGCAAATCCAAATGATTATGATTGAGGTAAAGATTGTAGGGGGCAAGATGATAGCGGGCTTGCATTTGTAATGGCTGCGATATTTGGGTTGTAACAACCTTACGAAAACGAAATTGGCGCTTCAATAATTGCTACACTGCCGATAACGGCAGAGGGGCGTAGTGTAAATGTGCCGCGCAAATCTTCTCGCACCAGCGTATCTACAATCGTTAGGCCGAGGCTGCGGTGTTTGGAATTTGCATCAACGCTGCCACTGCCATCATCGCGCACTTCAATCACCAAATTGCCGCCTTTGTCATATAGCTTAATCTCTATTTTGCCCTCGCTACGCCCAACAAAGGCGTGCTCAATGGCATTCGAGATTAATTCATTGACCGAAAGGGCGACTGCTGTGGCCAGCCGCGAGGCCAAACGCAGCGATTGACCAATTAATTCGATTTTTAATTGCAAATCAGGGCGCACCATGCTGGCGCTGACCAAATTGACCACGCGGCCCAGCACTTCTTTGACATCAACCAAGCGAAACCCATCTTGGGCCAACACATCATGCACAGCGGCGATGCTCATGATGCGATTGATGCTTTCATTGAGCATGGTTTTGGCGCTCACTTTGCCGTTTGCATCCATTTGCATTTGTAATTGCAATAGCATTACAATATTTTGCAAATTGTTTTTAACCCGATGATGCATTTCTTTGACAATTGCGGCGTTGCCAAGCAAATGCGCGTTTTCAATTGCGAGCGCAATTTGGTTGGCCAACGTTTTACATAACTCTATTCTCTGTTCTGTAAATGTTAAGATTGAGACATCCCAAACATTCATCAAGCCAATCGTGCGCTCGCCGATGGTGAGCGGGACGCACAGTAATGCATTGAGTTGGGCTTGGGTCGCCCAGGCTTTTAATACATCGTTGGCGTTTTGTTGAACATTGTTAAATAACACTGCATTTTGGGCATAGTGTGCGGCAGGGTTGGTGTGTGGGGGGGGATGTGGTTTGCCAAAAGTGAATTTCTCGCTTTTTAAGGGTGGTTGTGACAACGACCACGCTGGTTCTTGCGGCGTTTCGTTTGATCGGTCAAAGGCGGCACGCGGCGACAAAGTCCGTTCCCCTTCATCAAGGAGCAAAAGGCTGCATCG
>CAZLOF010000161.1:0-7311 GCA_964560745.1 uncultured Thermoflexus sp. | reverse complement strand
ACATGGAGAGTGTCGTTTAGATAAACCGGCGCGGTAACGGCTTTGCTGACCTCGGCGACAGTGATCAGATTGGTCATGCTGCGCTCGCTTTGCTCTTGTATTACGGCGCGTTCGAGCATTCCGGCTACGGCATCGCTGATGATTGAAATAAATTCAATATCGCCGCTGCTCCATTGTCGCGCCGCATATGTTTGCACATTCATAGCCCCAACTACGCGGTCTTGGGTAATGAGCGGTACGGCCAGCAAGGCCGTGAATGGCTTTTCGCGCGTGTTGGGAACCATGTGGAAGCGTGGATCTTTCCATGCATTCGACACGGCTACCGGCATACGATGTTGGGCGCTCCAACCGGTTAAACCTTGCCCAATATTTAAAAAAGCATGATCGACTGCATCGGGAAATAACCCTGTTGTTGCTTTCAGCACTAACAATTGCGATTCGGGCTGTAAAAGATAAATTGAGGTCGAATCTGCTTCGAGCGCCCTTGTGGTGGTTTGTGTGATACCTGCCAAAATCGATTTGACATCTGAGGTGGCATTGATAGCGCGAAATATTTCGCGGATGGCCTCAAGCTCACGGTTGCGACGGGCCAGTGTGTGATTTAGGGACTCCAATTTAATAAAGCCATAATGTCGAAATCACTATTTCGCTATCCCCAACGGGGATAGCGAAATAGTGATTTCGACTGAGAATCTGTTTTACTACTTTACTACTTAATTATTGGCTGCTGCGTAAGCGTTCTGCTCTGTTTTTGAAATGAAGGATAAATGAAAGGGCGACGTAATAGACTGGGCCGAGCAATAATGATACGTAAATCATATTGCGGTCTACACTGCCCCAGTTAATCATTAATGCAATGGTTGAAATGCCCCATAACGCCGACAGCAAAATATTGAGTGGGCGTAACACCGGTGATTTTGATGGGTAAAGATATTTGATGGGCACAAAAACCAAAATGGCAAGCACTACGGTAATAAGGCCATTGATTGCGACGGGCAGTTGTAACAAATAAAGATAAAACAATAGCACATTCCAATAAGATGGAAATCCTGTGAAATACCCATCGTCGGTTTTAGCGACATCCATACAAAAGCCGTAACCAGAGGCCAATAGAATCATGAACAGGGCGGGCATCCATTCCCACGTCACCAATTCAAATTTATACATGGCGACAACCGGAACCAATACATAGTTGATGTAATCGGTAATGTCGTCGAGTTTGCGGCCATCATAACGCGGCACCCAATGTGAAACGCGGAATTTTCGTGCCATCATGCCGTCGGTTGAATCGATGAATAATGCGATACCGAGCCAAATAAACATGCTGCGAGCATTCCCTTCACTAATGGCAATAAGCGCCATTAATGCGGTGAGCAAGCCAATTGCTGTATAAATGTGAACGCTCCAAGCACGTAGCACAGGGAATGGGGGAGGGGTACGTTTTTGTCTCATGCACCACTCATCATACCGCATTGTGAAACGATTGTGTTGTAAATATCAGCAAAATAGTTGCAAGACTTCAGGTTGAATCTTTGCTTATTAACTATGCTCAAATTATGCCTGACTTACCCTCCGACCAAGCCTCAACCGCATCGCCACAGCCAGTTAAACTCACGCCAGAAATCATTCGTAGCACAGAAAAAAATATTAGCGCATCGTTAGTGCGTATTAGCACACGAAGTAGCTTTTTTGCAACTCTGGCGTTATTTGCGCGGTTTCAAGTGAGTGACAAAGTGCCAACAGCCGCGACGGATGGCCGGCATATTTATGTAAACCCCCAGTTTTTTGGGCCATTGACGGCAGGGCAGCAAGATGGGCTGATTTTGCACGAAGTGTTGCATGATGCGCTATTGCATGTGACGCGCCGCGGCAGCCGTGATCCTAAATTATGGAATGTGGCTGCCGATATTGTCATCAATGGCATTATTTTGCGTGATGGCTGGGCTTTGCCCGAAGGCGGGCTGCGCGATATTTCAAAAGAGCATTTGGCAACTGAAGAAGTCTATGATTTGTTGATGCGTCAGGCTGAAAAAATTGAAATTCAGGTTGAGATGCAAGATTTGCTAGCGCCGGGGGCGGGTGAGCCGAGCGACAAAGAAAGCCAGGGCGAGGGTAAAGAAGCGCAAGCTAAAGGTCGCAAAGGTGATAAAACCAGTAAATCTAAAGAAGAGATCGAAGCCGATTGGCGTAACGCGATGGAGCAGGCCAAGATGATGGCAAAATCATCGACTTGGGGCAAATTGCCGGGTGGTATGGCGCGTGAAATGGCACATTTGCAGCCATCAAAGCTCGATTGGCGCAGTTATTTGTGGCGTTATCTTACCCATACCCCTACCGATTTTTCGGGCTTTGATCGACGCTTTATGTATCAGGGCATGTATTTAGAGGCAATTGCTGGTGAGTCGGTGCGGGTGCAGGTGGCGGTCGATACCAGTGGCTCTATTGACAATGAGGCGATTGTGGCCTTTGTCAGCGAGGTGCGAGCCATCCTCGAAGCCTACCCGCATCTTAAATGCGATTTATGTTATATCGACACTCAAATCTATGGGCCATATGCCCTCACCCGCGATTCGCATTTGCCGCCACCCGAAGGCGGCGGCGGCACCGATTTTCGCCCATTTTTTGAATATATTGAAAAAAATACCAATGTCTACGAAACCCAAGTGGCGATCTATCTAACCGATGGCTGGGGCGATTTTCCCGATCATGCGCCTTCAATTCCAACATTGTGGGTGGTGTTGCCGGGTGGGCGCGATGTTGAGCAATTTCCCTTTGGTGAGACGATTCGATTGACGCTGGGTGATGGGTAACTTTTGACCCGTATACAATCGCGCCTTATGCAAATTGACCTGCCCATACACGAACTTCATGATACCTTGCGCCAAACATGGGCAATCCATAACCGGATTGTGCTATCGGCCCCAACTGGGTCGGGCAAAACCACCCAAGTTTGCCAAATGTTGCTGGCAGATTGGGCCACACGCGGCTTAAACGCTGATAAACGCATTGTTGTCTTGCAGCCCCGACGGGTGGCGGCCCGAACGGTGGCGCGGCGGGTAGCCGAAGAAATGGGTGTGACATTGGGCCAAGAAGTTGGGTATCAGGTGCGATTTGAAGATGTGACCGATGTTGACCGCACCCGCACCCAAATTTGCTTTGTCACCGAAGGTGTGCTGTTACGATGGCTACAAGATGACCCTCTGTTAAACGATATCGGCGCGGTTTTGTTTGATGAATTTCACGAGCGCAATATTTTGAGCGATGTGGCGCTGGCTATTTGTAAAGAAATTCAGCAACGCCGCCCCGATTTATTTTTGATGGTTATGTCGGCCACGCTTGAGGTCGAGGCTTTAGCGCAATATTTGACGACCGAGGCGCAGCCTTGCCCCGTGTTACAGTCGAATGGGCGCACATTCCCAGTCACCCATCATTATCAATCGTGGGCCGATGATGCACCAGTGTGGGAACGGGCTTCTGCTCGTGTGCGCACTATTTTGCGCGACACCGACGCAGGTGATGTGTTGGTATTTATGCCCGGTGCTTATGAGATCAGCCGCACAATGGAAGAATTGCGCCGCAACCGTGTGGCCGACGAGGTTATTTTGCCTTTGCATGGCGAACTTTCGCCCAACGAGCAAGACCGCGCTTTTATCCCCACCACCCAACGTCGTGTGATTGTGGCGACGAATGTTGCCGAAACCTCGGTCACGCTACCCAATATTCATTTTGTGGTCGATTCTGGCTTGGCTCGGGTGATGCGCTTCGACCCTGGTCGAGGCGTTAGTGCATTGCGCTTAGAGCCGATCTCGCAAGCCTCGGCAGACCAACGGGCTGGGCGGGCTGGGCGTATTGCGGCAGGTGACTGTTATCGCTTGTGGACGGAAGCTGAGCACGCCAAGCGCCCCATTCGCAACACCCCCGAAATACAACGCGCCGATTTATCTGAAGTATTGTTGTTGTTAAAGTCGTTGGGGGTGCGCAACGCACTTGCGTTTGACTTTTTAGATGCGCCCGATTTACGACGTTTGCAGGCCGCCGAAGCATTATTGATTGCACTTGGGGCTGTTGATTCGGATCGCCAACAGATTACGACGTTGGGGCGGTTATTATTGCGGCTGCCATTACACCCGCGTTATGGCCGAATGTTGGTTGAGGCTGCCCGTTGGGGTTGTGTAGATGATGTGGCCTTGTTTGCCGCGATGTTAAGCAGCCGCGATTTATTGGTGCGGCTTGACCGAAATGATGCCCAAACCCGTCGCAACCGCGAGAGCATTATCGAAAAGCAAACACGTGGGGCCGATGCCGCCACATCCGATTATTTTGCGTTGCGGCGGGCGTTTGAGTTTGCCGTCAGCCAACAATTTACGGCTGCGGCCTGTTATCGTCATGGCATCAACCCACATTCTGCGCGTGAGGTGGCGCAAAGTTACGAGCAAATTCGCAGCATTGCCCAAACCCATTTGCTAAGTCGCCCTGAGAATGGCGGACATACCGCCCAAACCACCCTGTCAAATGAACAACTGTCTACGGCAGTTCGCCGCTGTCATTTGGTGGGTTTTATTGACCAAATTGCCGTGCGCGTCACCAGTGGGGCCTTGGTGTGTGATTTGGCGGATGGGCGGCAGGGCGAATTGATGCAAGAGAGCGTGGTGGGGCGCAGCCAACGTGGCGAGACACAGCGCTTATTGGTGGTGTCAGACATTCGTGAAATCAGCACCCGTAGTGGCGACACTTTGACCTTGCTTGGCTTTGCCAGCGCCATCGACCCAATGTGGCTGCGCGATTTGCTGCCGCCCCCCAAAGGCTTTGCCGAGGGTATTGAACATGTTTATGATCGCTTAAATAAACGGGTGGTGGCGGCTCAAATTTTGCGTTATCGTGATCTTGTGCTGAGTGGTAAACCCATTGCCATGTGCGACCCAGCCGCAGCGGCGTTGGTGCTTGCCAAAGAATTTGCCGATAAACTTGATCGCATCCCAATGTGGAGTCGTCAAGTCATTCCATTTTTACGGCGCGGGGGTAAATTGCCTTTTGCCTTAAACGATTATGATGCTTTGGTGCATTGGTTGGCGCAATCGTGGTACGGCGCTACCACTTACAAAGAGATTTTTGATTGTGGTTTTCAGTTGCCTGACCAAAATTAAGATCGATGTGGAATTGCTATAAATTAATTGCAGGTATGATAATAATCTATGGCTGCGATGAATTTTAGTACATCTAATCAAACTTTTCGTCAATTATTAGGAAATGGATTGACTTATTCTGTGCCCCGTTTTCAGCGTGATTATAGTTGGACAGAAGAAGAATGGGATGACTTATGGCAAGATATCTTGGGAATTGTTGGGCCTAGCGGCGAGGAAGCCCACTATATGGGGTATCTTGTATTGCGAACTGCTGATAATAAGACATTTGATATTATTGATGGGCAACAACGCTTAACGACTTTGAGTATTTTGGTGTTGGCAATTTTAAAGAATTTGCAAATATTGATTGACCAAAATATTGACCCAGCTAATAATAAGAGAAGACTTGAACAATTGCGAAACTCGTATATTGGTTATTTAGACCCAGTGACACTTATTTCAAAATCAAAATTGAGTTTAAATCGTAATAACAACGCTTATTATCAAAACTATATTGTGCCGTTTGAAAAATTACCTCAACGCGGCATAAAAACATCTGAAAACCAACTGAGAAAAGCCTTTGATTGGTTTAAAAGTAGCGTTTCTAAGGAATATATTGATTTGAAGGATGGCGCTCAACTTGCAAAGTTGATTGATATTTTTGCTGATAAATTAGTTTTTACTGTCATTATTGTTACAGACGAGTTAAATGCATTTAAAGTATTTGAGACTTTAAATGCAAGAGGTGTGCGTCTTTCTGCAACCGATCTGTTAAAAAACTATTTATTTTCAGTTGTTTATCGAGAAGATGGGGATGAACATGAAATTGATTCATTAGAAAATTGGTGGGAACGCATAACCGATAAACTTAATACGGAAAATTTCCCTGAGTTTTTACGAATGCATTGGAATAGTCGACATAGTTTTGTTAGGCAAGCTGACCTTTTTAAAAAAATTCGCAAAAAAATTGAAGGCAAGGGCGATGTATTTAAGTTGCTTCGGCATATGGACGAGGACGTCGATATATTTGTAGCTTTGTTGCACCCCGAAGATAATTTGTGGACAAGTGAACAGCGTCAATATATAAATGAGCTAAATCTATTTAAAATTCGACAACCTTATGCCTTGTTAATTGCAGCCTATCGCGGGTTGGACACACAATCATTTACGAATGTATTACATGCTTGCAGTATTATCTCGTTCCGGTCTCACACAATTGCAGGACAGACGACAAATGATCAGGAGCGCATTTACAATAGTGTCGCAGAACGAATCGCTCAAGGTGAATTAAGAAATTCAAAAGATGTTATTTACCAATTGCGTTCTCTTTATCTGAGTGATGATCAATTTCGCAATGCCTTTAGCGATAAGCAAATTCGCACTACCCAGAGCCGCAACCGACAATTAATTCGATATATTTTGTTTGCAATTGAAAATCATTATACAAAAGCAGAATATGATAGTGAAAGCGATAAATATTCGATTGAACATATTCTGCCAGAAAGTATGATTGAGCGTGAAAATCCTAATTTGCAATGGGCCGCGTTTACAGATGAACAAACCGAGCAATTTGTTTATCGTCTTGGTAATATGACCTTGCTTGATTCTTCTGAAAATAGAAATATTGGACAGCAAGAATATATATCCAAACGTCCTATTTATGCAAATAGTGTAATTGGGATAACAAAAAAGATTGCAGAAGAGAATAGTGAATGGACAGTGAGCCGAATTTCAGAACGCCAAAATTGGATGGCGAAACAGGCCACAGCAATTTGGCGTATCTCTCAGCTTACCTAATAAGAATCCCCGATCTTTCCCACATTTGACCATTAAATTCAGCCTGTATCACCGGCCATTCAGGGGTGAGGGTCAAGATTTGCGGGGTTGTATCGGTTAACAGCACCGTATCTTCAGCCTTTGCCCCGCTGATGGATGGATTCCATGCTGCAACATAGTTTGCTGCAAGGGGCAAAGTTGAGGTTAGCTTGGCTTGCATTTCACGCGCTTCATAACCAGTCAGCCCACCTTGATGATGATAACGCCACTCATCCGCAAAACCACATTTTGCATAGGCATTAATGCCGTTTTGTAAAGCTTGTGCCAAGGTGTTACCAGCGACAGAACTGCCGATTAAAGCGGCATCCACATTTGCTACTGCCTCAATTCGGCGTTGAATATCGGCTGGTAC
>CAZLOF010000160.1:0-9081 GCA_964560745.1 uncultured Thermoflexus sp. | reverse complement strand
CATATGGGCTGCGCTTGGGCCACCCGCTACATTGATGCTGCCGCGATAGGCCTTGTCAAATGCTGTGATACGGTCTTGTAAAGCAGTTAGCGACTGCTCAATTTTGGGGTCATCAGGCGAATTAAATAATCGACGTAGATCCCAAGCAATATTGCTTGCACTTTTTGTGGGGTTAGAGTTGCTCATGAATAAAGTTTATAAGAATTTTATAATGTAAATTAGTCTTTTTTATAGACGACGAAAGACACCGTTACTCATTATTTTTTAACATTGAGATTGCATCTGTTTTATTGAGTTGATAACCGCTATTGCTTGATACTTTTTCAATAAACTTGGCATCCGTCAACCGATTAAATATCATTCGTATTTTGCGTAAATAAGTATCTTGCACTTTATAATCCCCCAGTTCACCTTTTGCAGCCCACAGCGTCAATCCAGCTTGTTTTGCACTAATAGTACGAGCTTTCGAAAAATGATTAAAGCGATAAATGACGCTTAAAACCTCTTTTGATGTTATGTCGAGTGAATCAAAGCTAATTACTCCAAAAAGCTCACGTAATTCAGCCAGATAGTTTGTTTGTATGAGTGTTCGGTCAACAACATAAATGATTTGATTTGGGGTGCTATGCTCATGTTCATAAATCAATTTAGCCTCTTTTAATGCGTGTAATTCGCTAAAGTGGTTATTATTGGGTGTCAGCATAATTGTATAGCGAGCAATGGCGTTTGCTTCTTCAGATTTAATTAGATAAGCTAAAACTCGTTTTTGCGATTCAGTTAAGCTCATTCCTTGTAATTTATTTTCAATATACCCATCAAAAGCACGAAACAAGTTGATCATACGCTCGTCTACGAGCCGCCCCGCTTGTAAAAACAAGGTCACTTCATCTGTGCCCAATAAATAGTACGGCATGTCGATCTCATTTTGCAAACACAAATTGACCAAAGTTGCCATCCCAATCCCCCGCCCTTCCCATTTGTCATACACCCGCAATACTTCTGCAAGTTTAGGGTTTCGTGCTTTTGATTCGGGGGAAATGCGTCTTATTGGAATGGTGTGTCTGGTATATTCAATTAATAATTGTTTGCGAAATGCGCCGGGATTTTGAATAGAAATGTGTTGATTAGGCTTGATAATAACAATTATTTGACGGTTAATTGTATAATCGCGATGAGCTAAGGCGTTATTTATTGTTTCACGAATAAGATTTTCAGGATATTGCGACACACGACTACCGCCATCGTGCGCACTAATACCTACCTGAATACTACGCCAAATATAGTTGAAACTGGCGTTCATTAACGGTAAAACATTATCAATAAATACTTGTTTATCTTGGGCAATTAACCCTGTGCTATCAACATAGCCATGCACCTGACAACGAAATCCCAAAACATCACCTGGGCGGTTAGCACAGACTAAAGCCCCTAGCAACGTCACTTTATCATCTTTGATAAAACTACGTTGCGTTAAAAATACATGAGCACTTGCAATATTAGATTTTAGGGTTGCAATTGGGTGACCTTGATTAAATTGCATAATAAACTGATTTAGTTTATCGATATCAAGATCATCTTCAGTCAAGCCTTGCACAGGCTGCAACTCCCGTGCATCTATCGCCTCGCGCTTAAATTCTTCTTGCTGCTCAATCCAAGCTTCGGGTATTTTATGATCACCTGTTAAGTCTCGGCGATATGCCACGCCCTTATAAAATGCATATTTTTTGTCGACGGGCAATGCTTCAACAGCTAATACCACGACCTGCCCATCTAAAAAATCGATAAGATAAGGCGGAACAAAAGCCGTACCAAGATCAAGTTTATGCCGATCTCGATCAACAAAATGATTGGCAAGGTCTTTAATTTTGCCTTCTAAGTGAGGTTTATAACCCGTAAAAACGTATCGATGCGATTCACTTCTTGATTCCTCTTTAATTCCCAAAATCAAAATACCACCACGGGTGTTTAAAAACGCACAAATAGTCTTTAGGGGTTCTTGCCATTCAACATCATTTGCTGGCACAGGTTTTAACTCTAATCGATCCGTTTCAAGTGCTTCAAACTCGTTTTTCTTTATTAAATCAGCAAGTTTGATCAAAATGCGCTCAACAAATTCTATCTTCATAGCTTGTCATAATATACCATCAGGTTAATATCAGCAGAATATGCCATGAATGCAAAATTATTACCGGCTAGCAAATGCCAACACACCGCCGCCATCGGCTTTAACCGCACTGCCCGGCATAATACTAACGCGATTGCCATCAAATTTCACATCATAGGCCGCATTTGCCATCAACCCAGTAACAAAATGTTTTTTCGTGCCTGCGGGCATGTCATATTGCGTGGCGCTAAACGCTTGTTTGGCATCTTGCGGAAAAAGCACCAACATATTGGCCACTTGCGCCCCTACAAATGGGCTACCGGCGGTGCTGCGAATGTGGGCTGCGGCATCGCCCGTTACGCCTTTATCTGCGCCCTGTAACACATGCAAAAATCGCACTTTGTCAGCCGCAGGTGCTTCAACCATTAAACGTTCTTTCATCATTTCATCTGTGGCAACGGTGTTGTCAATTTGTTGGCTACGTCCATTATTGCTGCGCAAAGTTGCCCCACTGGGCAAAAGACTTTGCACCAATAATTGTTGCCCGCCCGCAGTGCTGGCGCTGGCCCGATTACCACTGATGTTAGGCACAGACGGCAATTGCAACCACCAGCGTTTAAAGCGTTGGGCGGGCGAGTCGGCGCGATCATAAATAATGATGTGATCAGGTTTAAGCCACACAATGTCTCGACTGGCGTGGGCAATTTCAGTCGATTTTTCGTTCTCTGAGTTATATAAATTAGTGGCATCACCAGATGCATACACAAAATCGGGGCTAAAACTGTGCGCCAGCAATATCGGGTCGCCAGATGCGACCAAATTCCATTGGCTGCCGCGTTGCCACAAATCAATCCGCCAATCATCTGCGCTGCGTTCGGCAGGTTTGGCATTTTGCAATGCCAACGTGTTGCGAAATTCGCTGCTGGCAATGCCTTCGGCAATATCGGCATAGCCGATACGAGCCTTAGTCAACCATTCACCCTTGCGATAAAACTCAAAATGGTTGCCATCGGCCTGCTGATGGTCAATTTTGTTCCAACTCAAATTAAAGTGAAACCATGCGGCATCGCCCGCCCAACTACTGCGGCTAAATAATTTATTCATACCGGGCGCAAAATAATCGAGCGGTTGCGCAGGGCGTGGGTCGGTTGCGGCGGGGCGGGTGGGGTCGAGCAACATAAAATACAACATGGCCTGCCGAAAAGTGTCGGGGTTTGAAATACGATTAAGCAAGCGTTCTTGCCCACCTGGTGCGGTATGGGTTTGCAGCCAACGCAATTGATCGAGCCGTGCCGCGTTTGCCGTAACACGATCATAGGCCCCCAGCGCCCCAAATACATCGATAAAATCACTCAAGTGATACCGTTGACTATCGCCATAAAATGCTGGTTGATATTGTGGCCCATCGTTTGTGGCTTTGGGCGCGGGGCTGATCGAATGCATATAAGCCCGCACAAAATCATCCCAGAATGGGTTGTCGCGCAGCATCACGGCTGGCCCATGTTTGGCGGGGTCGGCTTCGCCAGCGGTGTGCAAGGCTAGCAAAAATTGCACTACATAACTAGCGGTTTGGGGGCTATATTCAAAACCTTCGGGCAAAAAACCGCCTTTGCTGTCGGTGCGGCTCAAATGGTCAAACAAATATAACCATGCGCCGGTGGCATTGTTCAAATAACCTTGCAAAGTAGGGTTGCTATCGATTGGGTCAAGCGCCATCGCCATTAGCCCCAAATTTCGCATATGGGCGGCAAAATAATTGTTGCCCGCCCAGCGCACTTGCTCGCGGTTGGCGGTTAGGGCTGGGTTGCGCGTCATGCCGATGGGTTCGGGGTGATGGTAACCCCGTTTGATAATTTCATCGCCCCAACGTGTAAACACTTTGGCGATGGTGGCTTTGTCGGCAGCCGTGAGCGTGGGGTAAATCCAATCCACCGTCAGCGCAAAGGCTTCGCCATGATATCGCGGACGGTCGGCATCTTCGGTAAAAAAATTGGGGTGACGAAATGGCGGGTAATATTTGCTGGTATCGCCCGGGCAGGTAAAGTCTTCTTTAGTGGCGGGGCCAAGTGCGGCGGCGTTCATCACATGCATCAGCAAAGTGCGGGCACGGGCGGCATAGTCGGCGCGTTTTGTCGTATCGGGGTCGATAAGCGACATGAAGGCAAACAGATGCGCGTAGTTTTCAGTCACATATTCGTTATAGCCAATAAACCCACAATCTTCATTTGGCACATGTTTGGCATCCATATCGGCTAAGGCACGTTGGGCAGCCCCTTTTAACCCATCTTTATAAATGGGGTTGGCATCAGTTGCCCACGACCGTAGCCGTGTCACATCGGCGGGTGTCAGCCACAGCCGCGGGTGCGCCCCTGTTGCCGCTGGTTGGCCGGGCGTAAGTAATGCGGGTGTATTGATGACACTGGGTTGGGCTGCTGTTGTTGAACTGGCCACCGCTGTGTTAATGACCGTAGCGGGTTGGGGTTGTAATGTTGCCGATGGAGTTACTTTTTCGTTTTTTTGCGCCGGTATTGGCACGGTGGGTGAGCCACAGGCCATGAGTAGGCTAAGCATGATGACAGAGATAAGTGTTCTTTGCATGTTGCAACTGTTTATCTCACAGTTGCATTTTGAAAAGTTGCGATTTATTGCATACAAACCTTGTCCATTTCACAAATAATACGTCATGCGCTGTAAATGCAACACGGGGTCAATATATTCAACATGAACCCCAATGGGCACAGCTAAAGTGGTGGGCGCATAATTTAGAATGGCTTTAATCCCCACTGCAATCACTTGCTCGGCCACAACTTGAGCAGCTTCGGCAGGCACAGTCAGCATGGCATGACGCACTTTATATTTCTCGACAATGGCCTTTAGGTCGTTCATGGCGTAAATCGTATGCGTCCCAGCCCATTCACCAACCCGCGCCGGGTTGTTATCAAATACAGCCACAACCCTAAAGCCACGCTCGGCAAAACCAGAGTAATTGGCAACAGCGCTGCCAATATGCCCCGCCCCCACTACAATCAGCGGCCATTCGCGATCGAGCCGCAAAATATTGCGCAAATGGTCCCGCAACCCCAGCACCGCGTAGCCCGTGCCTTGTTTGCCAAATTCACCAAAATGCGACAAGTCTTTGCGAATTTGGGCCGAACTAATGCCCAAAGCATCAGCCAATTCTTGCGATGAGGTAAAGTGTTTATCGACCAATGCCATTTCTGACAAGGCGCGTAAATAAAGTGGCAAGCGCCCCACAACGATATCGGGCACGGTGTTGGTCTCGATTTCGGGTTCTTCGCTTACAATTTCAGACATTTTTGATCACAGGCAAAAAAATTAGGCGGCTTCATGGTACCACAATCGTTATTCATGCGAAAGGGGAAAAGTCATCCTAATTATGCCAATTTCTTCATGCTTATTACAATTTGATTGCTGTTGCTTGTGGGATTTAATAAAATATAGTTGTCCAGATAAATCTTTCCCCGAAATACGATATGCCTATCTCACTATACTAAGCTAGGCACAAAAAGGCAGTTTTCGCCAGATTTCACTACAAGCATAGATTGCAGAAAGATAGTGAAATCGGCCCTTCATCTTTTATGAATTTGCTCTAAATGCCCCCAGAGCATTAGAAATGCCAACGACCCATGATGAGTGGATCTCATCATGGGCCGTTGGCATTTCTAATGGCAAAAAATCGCTTTAACGAACCATTCTCAACATCGGCAAAAACAACTTAGTTTTCCCTCCCTCATAATAAGCTGGGCCATAACTTAGCTTTTGGCCGGTTGTCTCAGTTTCTAATAACCAATAGGTATAAACTTTGCCAACAACGGCACTGTTATCAACCACTTCATAGGTATGCCCCGCCCCACCGCGCCCTTCGGCCAACAATGCTTGTGCCATAATCGGTTGAGCATCGGTAGGCAAATCGCCCGTCTGTCGCCCCTCAGCGCGATACACCATAAAACTCCACGTATCGATCTCGGTCAACGTCGCCCACTTTACCCTCACATTTGCGCCTTGTCGCACCGCAGTAAATGATTGTAGCGTCACGACACTGGGTTCATATGGGTTATCCACTACGTTGCTCCCGCGTGAGACCACATTCACCCCACTCTCGCGCCCGCTGATCTGGGCAACATTGGTAATGGCAACACTGGCGATATCAACTGGAACCACCTCAACTTCTAAACGCAAATCAACCGACTGGCCCGGGTTCAGTGAGCCAAGTTCCCATACAATATTGATACCTTCTATCTTAGTGGGGGCAGGCAAGGCACTGCCCGGCACATATTTCACTGCCAGCGATGTCAGTGGGTCTGTTACGACCACATTGGTGGCTAAAGTATTGCCATTGTTGCGCACCATAATCGTATAGATCAAGCGATCACCGGGCCGCACCGAAGCCCCAGCGCCGCCACGTGGCGTTTGCACACTCTTATTTAGGGTCAATGATGGCGGCTGATACAACCCCGCATCTACTCTTGGCTCATGTTCACCGGCATTCACCACATAGTTTTGGGTGATGCCTGTTATTGCATTTGCATCACTATCGACAGACTCATCGCCGCCCACATTGGGCGTGGCAAACGTGTAGCCACTTGGCAATTGGAATGTGACACTATAGGTTCCGCTAATCAAATTGTTAAATTGATAATTGCCGCTCGCATCGGTGCGGGTTGTGCCCACCAATTGCCCATTGCTAAACAATGCTACCACCACACTGGCTACACCCGGCTCACCAGCACTTTGTAGCCCATCGTTATTAATATCTAGCCATACCCGATCCCCCAACGAAGCAGGTCGCCAGAAGCCAGCGTCAATCGTGGGGTTAAATTCATTTGGCCCCAACACAATGCCCCCGACTTGGCCGGTAATAGCATCTGCGTCGCTGTCGAGCGCATCACTAATGCCCACTGCGTTTTGCAAGGTCGGCTCATACCCATTGGGCCGGCCAAACGTTACGGTATAAACCACGCCTGGTATGAGCTGAGTAAAGCTATAATAACCATTTGCATCGGTCAACTTAGTAATCAGCCCATTTGGCGTTTGCAAAGTTACGCTCACACCCGCCAAGCTTGGCTCACCCACATCTTGGCGGCCATCGTGATTCAAATCTTCCCACACGCGGTCACCTAAGCCAGCAAAAGCCCGTATGCCAAGATCAAGTGTCAAATTCTCGCCACCGCTGGCAATAAAGCCGGTGGGGGCGCTACGACCGGTGGCATCCGCATCACTATCGCGGTCATCGCTCCCCACATTGGGCAGGGTGATT
Source organism: uncultured Thermoflexus sp. (assembly GCA_964560745.1). Classification (GTDB taxonomy): domain Bacteria; phylum Chloroflexota; class Anaerolineae; order J036; family Brachytrichaceae; genus AQU-03. The sequence goes on along the minus strand of CAZLOF010000160.1, from coordinate 1,699 downwards.
GTGTAACCCGCTGGCAAAGTCGCCAAGTCAAACGTTACATAATAACTGCCGGGTGGCAGCCCACTAAACAAATACAAACCATTCGCATTGGTTGTTGTGGTTGCCAAAAGGGTATTGCTAATGGCATCAAACAATCGCACCGTCACCGTTGGCACGCCCGGCTCGGTCAGCGCCTGTGTGCCGCTGTGATCATTATCAAACCATACATAATCACCCACCCGCACCGGGCGATAAAACCCGCTGTCGATGGTGGGGTTAAATTCATTGCCCCCCAACACAATATTGGTCACGATTAATCCATCGTTATCATCAGCGTCATTCACCCCAAGCGCGTTGCTGATGGTGGATAAATAACCCACTGGTGTGCCAAATGTGACGGTATAAGCCACCCCGGGCAATAATTGGGTAAAGCTATAGTTGCCGTTATTATCGGTAACAGTGGTTAATGTGCCGGTCGGCGTTTGTATTGTCACAGTTACGCCAGCAATCCCCGGCTCACCCGCATCTTGTCGGCCATTAAAGTTCAAATCCTCCCATACGCGATCACCCAACCCAGCCAACTGGGTAAAGCCAAAGTCGATGGTGGGAATAACGTCACCCGGCTTTAACACTACTACTACATTATTGGGGCGCGATTGTTGATCGAGACCCATATCACTATTGCTGACCGTGTTGTCATTTGGGGTGGCGCTAGGCGCTGTGCCAATGGGCGGCAGCCCATAATTAACCGTATAGGTATGGTTGGCTGGCACACTAAAGGTGTAATAGCCAGAGCCATTGGTCGGGGTAGTATAAGTGCGCCCGGTTTCATCTGTCGCTGTAATTACTTTGCCGATCACAGGTGTAATCACACCTGTCGCGGCTATCCCGTCGATATCACTTTCAATCCATACAAAATTACCAAATTTTGCCAAGGGGTAAAAACCAAAGTCAACTGTCAGATTGTCATTTGCATCGCCACTAGGGCCATGACCACCATTGCCCGACGCACCCGCATCAGCATCATTCAATGACTCACTTACCCCAAGGGTTACTTTTTGGCTCATTGTCCCATTCATATTGGGGGTTGTGTTGTCATCACCATGGTCAATATTGTTATCGGCGATAGCAAATGTGCTGCTTTGACCATTACTACTCACATAACCATACAGCAACCCACCTGAGATAAAGTTACTCGGCGCAATGCGCACCACATAGCTACCTGCATCGAGATTATCAAAGCGATAGTAGCCATTTGTATCAGTAGTAGCCGTAATCGCTTGCCCATTTTGCGTATTGGTAACGGGGGTAAGACCATTGCCGCTCAATAACTCAATAACAACCCCAGCCCCAGCGCTTGGCTCACCAATGTCACGCACACCATCGTTGGTGTCATTGCCCGCCCCAATATCCAGCCATACCAAATTGCCCAAAGCATATTTCACTGGCGTTGAGGTTGGAGTTGGGGTTGATGTTGGCGTATTCGTCGGCGATGCCGTCGCAGTTGGCGTGTCGGTTGCCGTTGCGGTCGCCGTCGCGGTCGCAGTCGGCGTGTTTGTCGGCGATGCCGTTGCGGTTGGCGTATCAGTTGCCGTCGCGGTCGCTGTTGGCGTGTCGGTTGCCGTCGCGGTCGCAGTTGGCGTGTCAGTTGCCGTCGCGGTCGCAGTTGGCGTGTCAGTTGCCGTCGCGGTCGCAGTCGGCGTGTTCGTCGGCGATGCCG
>CAZLOF010000159.1:0-9085 GCA_964560745.1 uncultured Thermoflexus sp. | reverse complement strand
GCATCGCGTAGGCCATCGCCAGCAAAGTTAACCGCCAGCGCGGTCAAGAAAATAAAGAATGCTGGAATCAAGATCACATGTGGGGCGATATCGACCCAGTCTTTGCCATCGGCGGCCAATTTGCCCCATGTTGGCACATCAGATGGAAAACCAAGACCCAAGAATGACACGGTTGACTCGGTCAAAATGGCTGCACCAATATTGAGTGTGGCGGCCACGATGATGGGGCCAATTGAGTTTGGCAAGATATGTTTGAACATAATGGGCAGTCGATTAACGCCTAAAGCGCGTGAGGCTTCGACAAATTCACGTTCTTTGAGTGCCAGAAATGAGCTGCGCACCAAACGCGCATTGGTCATCCAGGTTAATGCGCCAATCACACCGACGATGATCATAAAGATGCCCAGATCGGCTCCAAAGGTTTTGCGCACAGTGTCTCTGAAGAGATAGGTGACGAGCAAAAGCAATGGAACAATAGGCAGCGATTGGAACAGGTCAGTAATGCGCATCAAGGCAAAATCGAGCGCCCCGCCAAAGAAGCCAGCAAACGCGCCAACAATGGTGCCGAGGGTGATCGAAATCGCCATGGCGGCTAAACCGACCGAGAGCGAAATTCGCCCGCCGAATAACACCCGTGCCAACATGTCACGGCCTACGTCATCGGTGCCAAAAAAATATTTGCCTAAGGGTTTTTGATACGCTTGCAATGGGTCCGTTTTGATGGGGGATGCGGTGTAAAGAAATGGCCCAATGACAACCATTAACAACAAAAAGATGATGGTGACCAGCCCAAACATGGCTAAGCGGTTTTTCTTGAAGCGCCGCCAAGCCAATTCAGAATTTGATCGAATTTTGGCCGGGGCAGTGCGTGTGGCAGAAGCAGTAAGGGGTTTTGCGAGTGTTGCCATAGCTATTTATGAGAATTTAATACGAGGGTCAAGCAACCCGTAGACAATATCGGCAATGAGGGAGGAAAATACCACCATAATTGCAAAGATAAATACTATACCCATCACCACAGGCGTATCGCTGCGATTGATAGAGGTGATGAGCAATTCACCGATTCCGTTTACCCGAAATATTTGCTCGGTAATAATCGCACCCGCAAAAATAGTGGGGATGCCAATGGCAACCAAGGTGACGACTGGGATGAGGCTGTTGCGTAAGGCGTGTTTCATAATGACCACGCGCTCGCCCAAGCCTTTGGCGCGTGCTGTGCGCACATAATCCATCGGCAAATTTTCAAGCATCGATGAACGCACGAAGCGGGTCATTGAGCCAGCAGTGAATAGGGCCAATACCATAATGGGCATGGCACTTTGCCTGATCTGTAATACAAATGAACTCCAGTCTTTCACTTTAAGTTGCGTGTCATAAATCATTGGTAGGCCAAAGGGCGTGTCGCGCAACATCACGCTAAAAATGAGTAAAAAGACTGTGCCACTTAAAAAGGTGGGTAATGAAATTCCCGCCATCGATAACACAGAAACCAGATAGCTGAGCCATGTGCGTGGGCGTGCGGCGGTATAAACCCCAATCGGAATGGCGATTAATACAGACAAGAAATAAGATACCCCGACAACCGCCAATGTTTGCGGCATACGCTCTCCAATAAAATCTAATACGGGTTTACGGGCCGCAAATGACCAGCCCCAATCGCCCTGAGGCAATAAAACAAGCCATTTCCAATATCGCACCGGCCATGGTTGGTCCAAACCGAGCGATTTTCTCATATTCTCGCGCACCTCAGGTGGTACCTCGGGATTTAGTGCAAACTGTGCCATAGGATCGCCGGGGGCCAACGATAGTAAGGCGAAGATGACAAAACTAATAGCAATCAAAGTTGGGATTGCGATTAAGGTTCGGCGCAAGAAATAAGTCCACATTGTGTTACCCTATTTTTCTTTAAATGAACCAAGCGGGTGGCAAAACCACCCGCTTGATTAAACGATTAATTTACTTGGTCCATTCGGCAATGTTATACATTTCCGAATCCCATGGGCTCATATTTACGCCCTTCAACCCCTTTGCAATCCCTGATACGTTCTTGCGGGCAACCAAAGGTGAAACACCGTAATCTTTGTGAACAAGTTGGTCATTCAACTTCATCACTAATTCACGGGCCTTGGCTGGGTCAGTCTCGCCTTTCAATTCGGCGCACATCTTGTCAAAAGCCTCACTCTTGTAACGAGTGTTGTTGCTGCCGCCCCAGTTATTGGCTTTTTGAGCAATTTCACTGCTTTCGAAGCCGCCACAAATATAATCAGTTGCTTCAGTTACGCCTGAGCCGTTGGTATACATTTGAATATCGGCAAAGAACTTGGCAATGTTGTCATTGCTGCTTGGGCCAGCACCAAAGAATACACCGGCATCAACGGCTTTCAACTCAACATCTGCGCCTAGCTTGGTCCAAGCATCTTTCATCAAAGCTTGTTCCTTTTGGCGCAAAGCGTTAACGCTGGTTTGGAAGATCACCTTCATCTTCTTGCCACCCTTTTCACGGATGCCATCAGCGCCTTTCTTCCAGCCTGCATCATCCAATAGTTTATTGGCTTGATCAAAATCTTGCTTGGTGCAGTCGTTGCGACCGCCATGTAGCTTATCTGCTGTGATGTAGGGTGCCCATGTAATCAATTCACAGGTTGGGCCACCAGCTGGGCCATACAAAGTTTCAGCCATCGTCTTGCGATCAATGACAATGCTAAACGCCTTGCGCACGTTGACATCGCTAAAGAATGGATGTTGGGTTCCCAATTCACCGCGCTTATCACCTGCTTCGGGTGAGATGTCGGTTGGTTGGAACATGATGCGCTCAACGTTTGGGCCGGTCGAGGTGTTCAAATCACCTTTGCCACCTTTTTGCAGTTCAGCCAATACAGCGGCTTCTACTTGCAAGTTCCAAGCATAGTCGGTGTCACCGGTTTGGAATACGGCACGGGCGGCGCTGGGGGCATCACCACCACCCTTGAAAATCACTTCCTTAAAGAAGGGCTTATCGGCCATATGATAGTTCATATTGACATCATAGGTGACGGTATCGCCGCTCTTAAAATCACGTAGTTTGTAGGGGCCGGTGCCAATGGGGGCATTGTTGGCCTTTTGGCAATCGGCATCTTTGCTGGCGGCGGCGCCAATGCACTTCTCAAATTGCTTCTTTTGCAAGATATAGCCGTTTGAGCTTACAAAGGTTGTGTAGGGATAAGACGATGGCTTCTTCCAAGTGATCTTAACCGTGAGTGGGTCTATGGCTTCGATCTTGTCGATTGTTGTGAAGCGGCTACTGTTGGTGCAGCCTGTTTCCTTATTGACGCAGTATTCGTAGCTAAACAACAAGTCGGCGGCGGTCAGGTCAGTGCCATCATGCCACTTCACACCCGGCTTAATCTTCCAGGTAATGCTCATCTTGTCTTTGCTAATACCACCGTTGGCTTCGGTGGGGATTTCGGCGGCCAAGATAGGAATCGGGCTGCCATCTGGGCCAACGGCGGCCAATGGCTCTTGAATGAGGCGGGCGGCATCATAATCTTTGGTGCCAGAAGCCAAATACGAATTCAAGATGGTTGGCGCTTGCCAATACAAAATGCGCAAAGTGCCACCGCTACCACGCTTGCCAGCAGGTGCGGCTGCGGGTGCAGCAGCGGCAGGGGCCGCAGTGGCTGGTGCAGCTGCGGGGGCAGCTGGCTTGGCTGGCTCTGCTGGTTTAGCAGGGGCGGGGGTTGCTGCTGGCGCACAAGCCGCCAACACCAACGAGGTTGCGGCGGTGAGGCCAAGCAACGAGATCATTCGGTTACTCTTCATTTATTCTCCTTTTCTGATACTTTATTTGAAGTTGAAATTTCACTTGTGATGTTGTCAAATTACTTAGAATACATCACAAGTAATTTGATTATATTTGATCTTGCAAGTGCTTAACACTCTTATTTCGGCGGTTAATTTTTTTTACATAAATGTTGATTCCCGATAGGGCGCTGTCAAGGGCTTTCACCGCAGTTTATATTTTTTTAATAATTGAGGTAGCATTTTAATAAAGTGAGGAAAATAAATGTTTGTCGAAATCACATCTTTAGGGTTTTCCTCGAATTATTGAGATGCTACTATATTGAGGAGCAAAGAACATAATGCAAAAATTAATATGGCAACTTGTTTAGATTGAGCAAATCCCAATTTAAACAAGTTGCCATATTAATTTTTTTTGCGAAAATTTAGTTTACTTGCTCCAGTCAGCAATATTCCACATTTCCGAATCCCATGAAGTCAATTTAATGCCTTTCAGGTCTTTGGCGATACCACTAACTGTGCCGCGAGCGACAAGTGGGGAGATGACATAGTCTTTTGCAACAAGTTGATCATTCATCTTCATTGCAATGTCTTTTGCTTTGGCTGGATCTGTCTCGGCCTTTAGCTGTTCACACATTTTGTCATATTCTGCGCTCTTATAACGAATGTTGTTATCGCCACCCCAGTTATTGGCTTTTTGGGGAATGGAATCGCTGGCAAATGAACATAAATAGCTGGTGGCATCGGGGATACCAGCGCCGTTGGTATACATTTGAATATCTGCAAAGAATTTGGCGATATTGTCGTTGCTGCTTGGGCCAGCGCCAAAATACACACCGGCATCAACGGCCTTTAATTCAACATCGACACCTAATTTTGTCCAAGCATCTTTTAACATGGCTTGTTCTTTTTGGCGCAAAGCGTTAACGCTGGTTTGGAAGATCACCTTCATCTTTTTGCCGCCCTTCTCGCGAATGCCATCGGCACCTTTCTTCCAGCCTGCATCGTCTAACAGTTTATTTGCTTGATCAAAATCGGGTTTTACACAATTATTGCGTCCGCCATGTAACTGATCTGGTGCAATGTAAGGTGCCCAAGTGATAATTTCGCAGGTTGCGCCGCCAGCCGGGCCATACAGGCTTTCGGCCATTGTTTTGCGGTCAATGACGATGCTAAAGGCCTTGCGCACATTGACATCGCCGAAGAAAGGATGTTGTGTGCCCATTTCACCCCGTTTGTCACCTGCTTCGGGTGAGATATCGGTGGGTTGATACATGATCCGTTCGACGCTTGGGCTTGGGTTGGTCTTTAGCTCACCTTTGCCGCCTTTTTGCAATTCGGCCAACACCGCGGCTTCGACTTGCAAGTTCCAAGCATAATCGGTATCGCCGGTTTGGAACACGGCTCGGGCCGCACTTGGGGCATCGCCGCCGCCTTTAAAGATCACTTCTTTAAAGAAGGGCTTGTCGGCAACATGATAGTTGGGGTTTACGTCATAGGTGACAACGTCGCCACTCTTAAAATCACGCAATTTATAGGGGCCGGTGCCAATCGGGGCATTATTGGCTTTTTGGCAATCAGCATCTTTGCTGGCTTTCTCACCAATACAATTTGCAAATTGTTTCTTTTGTAACACATAACCATTTGAGCCTACAAATGCTTGATAGGGGTACGAGGTCGCAGCTTTGAATGTAATCTTAATGGTGAGCGGGTTGATGATTTCCAGTTTGTCGATTGGGGTGAATCGGCTAACATTGGTGCAGCCGGTCGCTTTATCAATACAATATTTATAGCTAAAGTCCAGGTCATCGGCTGTCAGGTCAGTGCCATCATGCCACTTTACACCCGGCTTAATTTTCCAAGTAATGCTCATTTTGTCTTTGCTCAAGCCCCCATTTGCCTCGGTGGGTATTTCGGCTGCCAAAACAGGCACAACAGTGCCGTCGGTGCTAACTGCGGCTAAGGGTTCGTGAATGAGACGAGATGCGTCATAGTCTTTGGTGCCAGAAGCCAAATATGAATTGAGAATTGTTGGCGCTTGCCAATATAAAATGCGCAAGGTGCCACCGCTGCCACGTTTGCTGGCTGGCGCAGCCGGGGCTGCTGGTGCAGTTGTTGCCGCAGGTGCGGCGGGTGCGGCGGGCTTGGCTGCTTCTGTGGGTTTGGCGGGGGCGGGTGTTGCCGCAGGCGCACAAGCTGCTAAGACCAATGAGGTGGCGGCGGTAAGACCAAACAGTGAGACTAATCGGTTATTCTTCATTTGTTTTCCTCTTTTGGGGACAGAATTTTATATTTGGAGTATTTTTTTATTGTCCAATAATATTCCAAATATAAAAATAATTATATTTGATTCTAAAAGTGATTGTTTATTTCAATATTCTGCACTGCACTTGGTCTTAACATATTCATAAAGAATTAGCATACAATATGGGGGCTACATTAGCACTTGCTTAACCCATAGCAAAAAGCTAGAAGCGACAATATTTATTGGAGGATAAAATGAAGAAGAATATCGTTATGTCTGGTTTTGCACTTAGCCTCATTTTGGCTGCCTGTGCTAGCCCGACGCCCACCCCGGCCCCAAAGCCTGCTGAGCCAGCCAAGCCCGCAGCGCCTGCCGCCGCTCCCACCACTGCACCCGCAGCCCCAGCCGCATCTAAGATGGACGAGTTGATTGCTGCCGCCAAAAAAGAAGGCGAACTCAATGTTATTGCTTTGCCGCACGATTGGGCCAATTATGGTGAAATCATTTCAACATTCAAGACAAAATATGGCTTGAAAATCAATGAAATTAACCCAGATGCTGGTTCTGCCGATGAATTAGAAGCAATTAAAGCCAATAAAGACAGCAAAGGCCCCCAAGCCCCAGATGTTATTGACGTTGGCTTTGCCTTTGGTCCCCAAGCCAAGGCTGCCCAACTGACCCAACCCTACAAAGTCTCGACATGGGATAGCATTCCCGATAACGTTAAAGACGCAGATGGTCACTGGTATGGTGACTATTATGGCGTAATGGCGTTTGAAGTGAACAAGGCTGTGGTGAAGAATGTGCCGCAAGATTGGGCTGACCTGCTCAAGCCAGAATATAAGGGCCAAATTGCCTTGGCCGGTGATCCACGCAAGTCATCACAAGCCATTAGCGCGGTATATGCCGCCGCTTTGGGTAGCGGTGGTTCTGCCGATAATGCTGCTGCTGGTCTTGAATTCTTTAAGAAATTAAATGCAGCCGGTAGCCTTGTGCCAGTTATTGCCAAGCCCGCCACCATTGCTAAGGGCGAAACCCCTATCGCTTTGCGCTGGGACTATAACGCATTGCAAAATAAAGTCGATTCAAAGGGCAACCCAGAGATCGAAGTGGTAGTGCCAAAGAGCGGTGTGTTAGCTGGTGTGTATGTGCAAGCCATTAGCGCTTATGCCCCACATCCAAATGCAGCTAAATTGTGGATGGAATTCCTATATTCAGATGAAGGCCAAAACCTGTGGCTGAAAGGCTTTGCGCATCCCATTCGTTATAACGATATGGTCAAACGCAATGTCATCCCCGAAGCTTTAGCTAAGGCCTTGCCCCCCGCCGATTTGTATGCTAAGGCGGTATTCCCAACCTTGCCTCAACTCGATGCCTCTAAGAAGGTGATCACCGAGGACTGGGATAAGGTCGTCGGCGCAAACATCAAGTAAAAAATTTAGAATTGAAAATTAAAAATGCAAAATTGAAATTACAAAGTTAATTTTTAATTTTGCATTTTTAATTTTAAATTTCCTATGAAGCGACGCATCAATTGGGATTGGCTGGGCATCGTGCCCTTTTTATTATTTTCGATTGCCTTTTTATTTGCCCCCGGCATTAATATTTTTATTAATAGTTTTCGCGGCCCGAATGATGAGTTTACGCTAAACAATATTGCTGGGTTATTTGCGCAAAATATTTTTGATTCATTTTCGGTTACATTACGTATCAGCCTTGCTTCGGCTGCATTGGGCGGCGTGTTGGGGCTATTGGTCGCCTATGCATTGGTCATTGGCGGTGCGCCACGTATTGTTCGTATCTTGTTTATGACCTTCTCTGGGGTCGCCTCTAATTTTGCAGGTGTGCCGCTTGCTTTTGCTTTTATATCAACGCTTGGTCGGCTAGGGCTGGTTACATTGCTACTCAAACAAATTGGGGTCGATTTATATGCCGAGGGTTTTAATTTATATGGTTTTTGGGGGTTGGTGCTCACCTATACCTATTTTCAAATGCCATTGGCGATTTTAGTGTTTGCCCCGCCGCTTGAAGGGTTAAAGAAACAATGGCGCGAGGCTGCCGAGAGTTTAGGCGCAAATTCGTTGCAATATTGGCAATTTATCGGCTTGCCTATTTTGTTCCCTGCCATGCTAAGCGTGTTTATTTTGTTATTTGGCAATGCCTTTGGGGCCTATGCCACCGCTTATGCCTTGACTGGTGGGCAAATTAACCTTGTGCCACTCGTTATTGCCCGTCAAATTAGTGGTGATGTGCTCAATAATCAAGGCTTTGGCAGCGCCCTTGCCCTTGGCATGATTGTCATGATGGCAATTTCAATCACCCTTTATTCGCTGTTGCAAAACCGCACAGCCCGTTGGCTCAAATAAATTACAAATTACAAATTACAAATGGATTGCAAGTAATCTTGCACCGTGTAATTCGTAATTCATAATTCGTAATTAAAAATGAAACGCATGTCTCTTACGTCTTGGCTTTGGATGATTATTGGCGCACTTTATTTTTTGCTGCCGTTGATTGCGACTGCTGATTTTTCGTTGCGGGCCGAAAAAGATAAATTAGGATTTTTGGCATACGAGCGTGTATTTGCCGACCCGAAATTTATCAGCACCTTTACATTTTCGCTTTATGTCTCTATTTTGACCATTATTGCAAGCGTTATTTTGGTGGTGCCAACGGCTTATTGGGTGCGATTGCGCGTGCCAGCTTTTCGGCGTGCGTTTGAATTTATTACTTTATTGCCCCTCATCATTCCTGCCGTTGTGTTGGTGTTTGGCCTTAGTCGTATTTATGGCAAATACCCGTTTCAGTTTATGATCGAAACCCCCGCCTTATTTGTGGTGGGTAATGTTATTTTTGCCCTGCCTTATATGTATCGCTCGGTAGATGTGGGTTTGCGTGCCATTGATGTCCATACCTTAACTGAGGCCGCTCAAAGCTTAGGGGCATCTGTGCCCTATACCCTATTTCGTGTTATTTTCCCAAATATCACGGTTGCATTACTCAGTGGCGCATTCCTCACCTTTGCCATTGTCATGGGTGAATTTACAATGGCATCTTTATTGG
>CAZLOF010000158.1:0-9097 GCA_964560745.1 uncultured Thermoflexus sp. | reverse complement strand
CAATTTGTTTACCAAATTGTTTGAATCTGTGTCAATTTTTGCATTTTCTTATCTTTCGTAATCAGTGGTAATCCTAATTACAACGCTGTCGCCGCAATAATACGATCTGGCATATCTGGCACAATATCTCGTGAAATTTGTTGCAGTGTATTTGCTACATTAATATCTAAAGGCACAACTTGAAAGCCAAAATCAGCGCTTTTCAAATTTTGTTGAAATTGATTAAACAAATTCATTGGTATTCTTTTACGCTCAGCTAAATAGGTTAGTTCAACAACGACAATTGAAGGCACATAAACTGGAAATCCGCGTGAATAAGCATCCATAATGACAGCCCTCGCAACCATTGAAAGTTGCGGCGAATTTTCCATTACCCAAATCACAGCATGAGTATCGATGACGACTCGACTCACAAATCAATCTCCTGCCCTACGTTTCCCCACATTTCATAACGTGCATCCTCAATCTCTTTATCTGTAATATGAATACCAGACCACATACCAAATGGGCTTATTAACGATTTGCGAACAACTTGCCTTTCACCAGACCATTTTTGATATAAAAACTCCACAAAATCCAACACCTCTTGTTGATGATTTGGCGGCAATATTCGCACTTTATCTGCAACCATTAATTCAATTGGCATAATTCACCTCGTCAATTAATTTTAATTTTGCTTAATGCACCTTAATCCCATTTACCGACACCACGCCACTATGCAATTCGTGCAAATGATGATCACGCGCCAACTCCTTCAAATACACCTCCGAGCCGCCCTTCTTTTGATCTATAAAATCAACGTAATCTTGCTTGAAGTGCTTCAGCGTGAAGGTCATACTGCTGGTAGCAAATTCGCCCAGTGGGCAAAAACACTTACCAATAATTTGCTTATTCACTTCGCCGATCAAATTCACATCTTCAATAGTGCCTTTGCCGCTTAACAATTTGTCATACACCGACAAGGCCCAATGCGTGCCTTCACGACATGGCGTGCATTTGCCACAACTCTCGTGCTTAAAGAAGCGAATCATCTTGCGAGCTGCCCACACCATATCAACGCTATCATCCATAAATATCCACGAGCACGAGCCAAGCACCGAACCAATCGCCGCCATCGCTTCATAATCGAGTTTGGCATGAAAATTTGATGCCGGAATAATCGGCGACGACGACCCCGCTGGCAAAACCGCTTTGATCGGGCGGCCAGTCATGCTCCCGCCAGCCATCTCCAGCAATTCTTGAATGCTATATTTTCCCAGCGGCAACTCATAGTTGCCAGGGTTTTTGACATGCCCACACACACTAAACAATTTCACACCGGGTGACTTCTCAGTGCCCCATTGTTTATACCAAGCCGCGCCATTTAACACGATGGGTGGCACATTCGCCAAGGTTTCAACGTTATTAATAACAGTCGGCTTTGAATATAAACCGCTCACCGCGGGGAAAGGCGGCTTTAGACGTGGTTGGCCAATTTTGCCTTCGAGCGATTCGAGCAACGCCGATTCTTCGCCACAAATATAGGCCCCAGCCCCCAAATGCACATAAATATCGAGCGAATAATTGCTGCCAAACAAATTTTTGCCGAGCAACCCAGCGGCATAGGCATCATCAATGGCTTTCTGCAACTCACGGGCTGGCTCGCGAAACTCGCCACGACAATAAATATAGGCCACATTTGCGCCAATGGCATAGGCACACAATGCCGTACCCTCAATCACCTGATGTGGATTATGGCGAATCAATTGATGGTCTTTAAAAGTGCCGGGTTCCGATTCGTCACAGTTTACGGTAACATACTTCGGAAATACATCTTTAGGGATGAAGCTCCATTTCACACCCGCCGGAAAACCAGCGCCGCCACGACCGCGCAAGCCCGAATCTTTCACCACCGTGATGACTTCATCTGGCTTCATACCGGTCACGGCCTTCTTCCACGCGGCATAGCCCTCGTGTTGGGAATACACTGCTAAATCGCGGATGTTTGGCACATCCAGATCGCGCAGCAAAATGTGTTTTTCCATTCGCTTTTAGCCTTTTTTCAACTCTGTCACCAGTTTGTCAAATTTGTCTGGTGTCAAATCATAATGATATGCTGTATTAACTTGGCACATGGGCGCACGATCACAAGCAGCCAAACACATCACCACATTTAGCGTAATTTTGCCATCGGGCGTGGTTTCGCCAGCCTTAATGCCCAATTTTTGCTCGCAATAATTGACAAACTTGTCGGCCCCACGCAGCACACATGGTAGGTCATCACACACATCAATGACATATTTGCCGACTTTTTTCTCGTAATACATGGTATAAAACCCCACCACGCTTTTTACTTCGGTCGGATCTATACCACACAGTTCGGCAATTTCACGCATAGCCTCTTCGGTGCAATACCCATATTCTTCTTGCGCAATATCAAGCAATGGCATCACGGCGCTGCGCTTTCGCTCAGGCGGATATTTCGCAAAAATAGCAGCTATTCGGTCTTTATATTTGTCTTTCAACATAAGTAAGTGCTAAGTGCCGAGTGCTGAGTGCTAAGTATTTGACTTAGAACTGAGCACTTGGCACTTTCAACTTCGTTTACCGGTCTACTTCTCCCAAAACAATATCGATTGAGCCAATAATGGCCACAAGGTCAGCCAACATGCAACCTTTGCTCATGTGCGAAAGCGCTTGCAAGTTATTAAACGATGGGGCACGGAAATGCACACGACGCGGCTTGGCAGAACCATCGGCGCTAATATAGACCCCGTATTCGCCCTTGCCACTTTCTACCGCAAAATAAACCTCACTTTCTGGCACTCTAAACCCCTCTGTCCACAATTTAAAATGGTGAATGAGTGATTCCATCGATGTGGCGATCTCATGCTTGGGCGGTGGCGCAATCTTACGATCATCGGTAATGACTGGGCCGGGCGGCAATTTATCGAGCGCTTGTTTAATGATACGCAAACTCTGGGTAAACTCGTCTAAGCGACAGCGATAACGATCATAGACATCGCCATTGCTGCCCACCGGCACTTCAAAATCAAAATGGTCATAACTTGAATAAGGCATGGCCTTACGCACATCATACTTCACACCACTGCCGCGCAACGACGGCCCGGTCATGCCATAACGCACCGCATCAGCAGCATTAATTTTGCCAACCCCAATCGTGCGCTCTTTCCAAATCGGGTTTTCCTTCAGCAATTTTTCGTAATCTGATATGCGCCCCGGAAACACATCTAATACCTTTTTAACTAAAGGAAAGAAACTATCGGGCACATCGCGCCACAACCCACCCGGGCGAAAATAGCTGCTCATCATACGAACCCCAGATACACATTCGTAAATATCAAGCAACATCTCGCGCTCACGCATACAATATAGAAAGACAGACATAGCGCCAATGTCCATTGCATGTGTGCCTAGCCAAACCAAATGGCTATTCATGCGGGTCAATTCGAGCAAAATCACCCGTAAATATTGTGCCCGTAATGGCACATCCACACCCACCAGTTTTTCAATTGCGCCACAAAATGCCATGTTATTCGACATCGGGGCAAGATAATCGGTGCGATCCGTCAGCGGCACACCTTTTAAATAGGGTTTGTCTTCTGCGGTTTTCTCTATCCCTGTATGCAAAAAACCAATATCGGGAATACAACTGATGACGGTTTCACCATCGAGTTCGAGCAACAATCGCAATACACCATGCGTGGACGGATGTTGTGGCCCCATATTAAGCAACATCGTCTCACCCGTTAATGCACGCGGGCTAACCAGCTTTTTTAGCTGGTCAAACGTAATATCAAGCTGAACATCTTGTGATGTCACCGTATTTAACGGCGAATCATGGATGAGCGGGGCGGGTTCCGCAAAGGTCGTTTTCATGCCAATTGATTCGTGAATTTTATCACAATCGACGCTTTTATCGGGCGGCTTAACGATTAAATTGTCATCTCGACACCAATTTGTTTTTGTACTGCAATTCAGGCATAATCCAACCATGTCTAATCTCCCGCTCTCAAATTACCGCAACAAAATTTTGCCGTTACGCGCCCAAGCCGAAGTCATCAACCGCTGGCTCAAGCAACGGCTCGAAGAAGTCATCCCTGCACTTATGCAACGCGAAGGCTTCGATATGTGGATCATCGTCGCCCGCGAATATAACGAAGACCCCGTCATCATGTCGATGTTGCCAGCCCCAGCAATGGCGGCACGTCGCCGCACCATTTTAGTGTTTAATCACAAACCCGATGGCACAGTCGAGCGACTCACCCTCGACCGCTATGGGCATGGTGAATATTTTGCCAAAGCATGGGACCCAGCCCAAGAAGAACACTTCGCCTGTCTCGCCCGCGTAATACGTGAACGCGACCCCAAAGTAATCGGACTCAACTATGCCGACGATTTTCCATTTGGCGATGGCCTGACGCACAGCGAATATGGGCGCGTGATCGAAGCCTTAGGTGATATGGCGGCGCGGGTTAAATCTGCCGAACGGCTATGTGTTGGCTGGCTCGAAAGCCGTCTCGATGCCGAATTGATCGTTTACCCCGGCTTAGTTGAAATGGGTCATGCCCTCATTGCCGAAGCATTTTCGTCACGCACCATTCAACCCGGCATCACCACCACCGATGATGTCGTTTGGTGGCTGCGCCAGAAAATGCACGACCTCGGCTTAAAAGCTTGGTTTCAACCCAGCATCGAAATTCAAGCCGCTGGTCTGGGTTTTGATGGCCCGGCCGGTGGGGCCAAGGCCGCCCCTCGCAAATTAATTATGCCCGGCGATTTGCTGCACTGCGATGTCGGCTTCATTTACCTCGGCCTCGCCACCGACCAACAGCAAAACGCCTATGTGCTACGCCCGGGTGAAACAGAAGCCCCAGCAGGCCTCAAAGCCGCCCT
Source organism: uncultured Thermoflexus sp. (assembly GCA_964560745.1). GTDB lineage: Bacteria > Chloroflexota > Anaerolineae > J036 > Brachytrichaceae > AQU-03. The sequence continues at coordinate 4,201 of CAZLOF010000158.1, read as the reverse complement.
TGCCGACGGCAATCGGCTGCAAGATTTACACATGGCAGCCATGAAAATAGGCCGAACTGGCAACCAAGTGTTGTTAGAAACCTTAAGCAAGGCTAAAACCGAAGGCATCGCGCCCAGTGTTTACAGCCACCCTATCGGCTATCACGGCCATGCCGCTGGCCCCGTGATTGGTTTATGGGATCAACAGGGCGGCGTGCCTAAGCGCGGCGATTATGAATTATTCGACCACACTTGTTACTCTATCGAGTTAAATGTAACCAAGCCAGTGCCAGAATGGGACAATCAGGTGGTGCGCATGGCACTCGAAGAAGATGCGGTTTTGGTCAATGGTGAAATGCGTTGGCTGCATGGGCGGCAGACTGAGTTGCATTTGATTTAAGCGCAAATTCCCAATTAAGTTACAGCTTAGTGCGCGTCCCCAGATGCGCATCAAGCACCGCTACAAATTAGCTTGGAATCCGCTTTAGCCAAAGAGATAAGGTGATCGATAAAAATTGATCATTACCGATCACCTATCCCCTTAACTTATTTGGCCGCATCTGACATAATGATCGACATATAAACATAACCCGGCGCGATAGGAGTTGCGGTTGGTAAAACAGGTGTGTGAGTTGGCGTTGAGGTGATGCTAGGCGATGGCCGAGGCGTAAGCTCATAGCCCTCTGGTGTCTCAGTGGGGGTTGGTGTAATAGTTGGCGTATGCGTGGCAGTAGGAACCACAAGCGTAGGCGTAGGGGTAGAAGTTGGGGTTGCGCTAGGCACAGGTGGCGATTGCCCAATTTGCCGCGCGGCGGCGTTTGGGCAAATATCGGGGCGGGCCGCGTTAAACCACGCATCGGCCATTTTGGCTGAACCAAAGCCATTTGGGTGCAATGGGTCATTCGTCACAAAATCGCTGCTGGGGTTTAAAACATCAGCTTGGCTGACCCAATGCACTTTTTTGCCGCTGTTGGCAAGTTGTTGCATTTTTGGCAAAATAGCATTGTTATATTGGGTTGCAGCAGTTACATCAGCAGGCGGATTCACAATCTTGATATTTGAGACATAAATATGTGCATTTGGCGCATATTGTGCAATTTTGCTCACCAATTCGTTCAGGCGGTCGGCTGCGCCATCTTTCAAAAATCGCACATCTTTAATGCCAGCATAGACAAATACCACATCGGGTTGTTGGGTCGTCACCCAGCCCACAATCCGCTCGGTAAATTCGTGAATATACCAGCCGCGCTCGCCATCATGCCGCAGCAAATTATCGTAACCAGCCGGGCTATTTTCGGTGTTATGCCCAACAAACGTCACCGCACAACCGCCATCTAAAAATGCCTGCCGCAGGGGCAGGCGATATGAACCCGGGATGAGTTGATGCCCAACAACGACTGATTCGCCAATGTTCATAATCCGCAACGGGGCAGCGGATTTTGCATCGGATGTTATAACCTGGTCAACTGGGATAGGTTGCACCCCCAACGAATGGAGCGGGGCAAAAACAGCCCATGCAAAAACGACACCCCAAACACCAAGACAAATTCGCTTAAATGAAGACATGGCTCAAATCTCTTATTGGTTTTTACCACGCAGACGCTCTAGCCGCAACAAACCTGCGCTCAGTTTCATCGCCAATGGGCTGGCTTCGATGGCAGTCAAATTGCCATCCCGCACCATATCATAGCGAAAGGGTTTCCATGTCATCTTAACATGTTGATATGGGATGCCATAACTACGCTTAAACACACCATATTTCAAGGCGGCCAATTTCACATCGGCTTGGGTCGGGGCATCGGGCGGCAGTTGATTACTAGCGATGTATTCATTCAACCAACCCACCAACGCCGCATGACCAGCAGGCCGAACACAACAACGCAAATCTTCATACTGCGCCCGTCCCATCAAAATAACCGGCTTACCAAAATAGGCGGCCTCGATACCAATCGACGAGCCAAAAGTCATGACCAAATCATGCTGATCGAGCAACTCATACGAACTGACTTTCGATTCGGCCTCGATGCGGGTAAAGTTGGCAAAACGCGCTGGCAGGGTGCGCAAAAAATCACGTTGCGAGCTTGCCACCCCTTTCAAATTGGGGTGTTCGCGCAGGGTGATATGAATATCATCGCGCCCTGCAAAACTCATCAATAGTTGCTCAATACCATCATTTTGGTTTTTGTAGAATGGGTTTTTCCAGCCGGGAATGGCTTCAAACTCATCTTCAGAATTATTAAAAATGATCAGACGCAACGGCTCACCCAGTTGACGCACCCGTAATTTCGCTACTTCAGACTCATCGCGTTTTTCTTCTTGCGCAAAATAAAAAATGCGGCTCAGCCGAAAAGTCTCACGCGCCAATTGGCGCTGTTCGTCTTCGCTGAGGGGCGTTTCGGCATACACCCGCTCCATTTCGCCCTTCATCACCTCTAAATCGTGCAGAAAACTGTTGCGCGTCAGCACATAATGTTCAATCAGACCTTGAATCGCTTCAAACACATAGGTGCCAATACCCATTTTTTGCGCCAAACGCATGGCTGGGCGCACCTCGGCAAAACGCCCATTAAACACCACAAATTCATCGGGGCGGTTACGCTCAAACAGCGTTTTAAATGAATAATGCGTCACAGCAGCGCTCTTGAGAAACCGCATAATCACGGCGCGGTGCTGAACAACATCGGGGTGTGGCTCGCGCAAATGTGAAATGGCCGAACTCATGGCCGCCAGCCCAATGTCTGAGCCATCAATCTCAAATTTCTGCACTTCAGCAATACTGGCGAATGTCATGCGCTCGATCTCGCGGATCTTTTGTTGCTGGGTCGCATCGAGCGCATAAAACCCCATCGTGCTGATTTGGTCGGCGGCGTTGCCATTGAGCGCCCACTTTAAACCAGCCGCAAACCGCGATTGACATTGCACACAAATGCCAAGGTTATGGTCGGCGTTTGCCATACATGCCGGCAATTTGGCTTTGCAAGCCAATAGTTTTACATCATAGCCACGCTGGCGATAACGCTCTAACAATTCTAGCGTTGTCTCATATTGGCGAAACCAATAAGCAATAGGATTATAAATAATGACAGTTTTTTGTGACACTGTCCGTGATGATACTACTGAAAATAAGGATAAAGGGTGAAGAATGAAGGATGAAACTAAAACCTTCATCCTTCGCCCTTTATCTTTTTATTTTTAGGGCCAATGGCAAATACACGCGCCCAGCGCCAACCCATTGGGCTGGGCCATAGGTATTTTCGCTGCCGTTCACTTCAACTTCAACCAACCAATAGGTATAAGCTTGTTGTGAGCTAGCAGTGGTATCAATCACCTCATATGTTGCGCCCGCCCCACCTCGACCTTCGGCCAAAATATTTTGTAGCGTTATCTTAACTGCATCTGGCGGCGGCTTATGCCCAGTTTGCAACCCATTTGCGCGATAAATAGCAAAAGACCATGTGTCTACTTCGCTCAAAGTGACCCAACGAATACGAACATCTTTTGCCCATCGCTGGGCCGTAAAGCTAGACAGCGTCACCACCGATGGATCCAGCGGAAAATCAACGCGATTGCTAGGAATAATCACCGTTGTCTGTTGTCCTTCTTGATTTTGTACATGTGCAACATTAACAATTTGAGTTGCCGAACCTACACGAGAGGCAACACGCACAGTAAACTGAATAGGAATACTGGTTTGGGGCAACATTGAGCCAAGTTCCCAAACCAAAACATTATCAACCTGCCGAAGTTCAGACGGAAAAGCACTGCCTTGAACAAGCGATAAAACGCCGCTCATCAATGGGTCACTCACGACCACCGAGTGAATCGTTGTGTTGCCTATATTTCGCACTAATAACGTATAGGTAATAAGTTCCCCCGGTTTTACACTCCCTACATGTTGAGTTTGTGCCGACTTTTCAATTGTCAAACCACTCGGCAATGGCGCATCTGTTGGTGTCACTCGAGGCACAGGGGTGTAAGTTGGATTGGGTGTATAGGTTGGCTGCGGCGTGTACATTGGCGTGGGCGTTGCGGTCGAACCCGCTGGCGGTGTCATTGTCGCAGTCATCGTCGATGTTGGCGTATTCTCAGATCCAGCAGGTGTGCCATAAGGGGTAGATGTTGGATAAGGGGTTGATGTTGGGTAAGGCGTTGGGGTTGACAATAAAGTCGCTGTTGCTGTGATTGTTGGCGTATTGATCGGCGTGTTCGTAGGCGTTGCGGT
>CAZLOF010000157.1:0-9120 GCA_964560745.1 uncultured Thermoflexus sp. | reverse complement strand
CCGACCCGCCCAAACACCTCGACCGTCAAATCTATTTGTTGTGCATTTTCGCCACTGGCATGGGCGCATTTTTACTGCTCAGCTATTCCAATTTGGCCCAAACCTATTTCATCCTCTATGCTTATCCGGCGGCTTGTGTCTTGGCGGCAACTGGGCTAGTGAGTATTTTAAGCACGTCGCGCAAATTAACCGTCTTGCCTGCGCTGGCGTTGGCGCTCATCACCGGGTGGGCCGCCGCCGATTTCCCAATTGACAACGCCCCCAAATTCACACGCTGGCTGCGTGGCGAAACGACTTATTCACAAGAAGACCGCGCCCTAACCGGCGAATTATTGGCTGGGCTGCGCTGGGTGCGAGGCAACACCGACCCAGATGCCATCTTAGCCGTCAACAACCAACGTCTGTTACAACGATTTCCGGGCAATGGTTACTATTGGTATTATTCGGCCTATAGCCAACGGCGCGTGTTTTTAGAGGGCTGGGTTTACACCGACCGTGCCCGACGGTTGGGTTACACGCGGGTGCAAGATGAGGCATTTCACCCCTTTGCCGAGCGCGCCGAGTTAAACCGCCGCGTGTTTGAGCAAGCCGATCCCGCCGCCCTCGCCACGCTTGTGCGTGATTTTGGCGTTGGTTATTTGTTGGTTGATAAACAACATGGCGCGGCTTCGCCCGAATTGGGCAAATTGGGGCGGGTTGTGTTTGAGAATACGGCGTTGGTGGTTTATGCCATTCACTAATATCGATTTTTGATTATGCTTCATCATTACACGTTTGACGATTTAGTCGCCGCGTTGCGCCAAGTAGGGGTGCAGGCGGGCGATATTATTTTTACGCATGTCGATTTGGCAGCGCTTGGGATGCCCGAATTGGCAAGCCCCGATGGGCAGCGGCGCAACCGCCGCGCCCTCGGCGAAGCCATTTGCACCCTGATTAACGCTGCCGTCACCCATGTTATCGGCGAAGGCGGCACATGGCTGGTGCCAACCTATAGTTATAGTTTTGGCAAACAACAAATCTACGACCCCGCCATAACCCCCTCAAGCGTCGGCACGTTTACCGAATGGTTTCGCCAGCAAGCCGGTGTGATGCGCAGCGCCGACCCGATGTTTTCGGTGGCGGGCATCGGCCCACGCGCTGCCCAATTATTTGCCAAGTTGCCGCACGATTGCTTTGGCCCCGATTGTATTTATGATCGCCTACACCGCGCCAATGCCAAAATCGTCAATTTGGGTGTTGGTGTGCGCGACATGACCTTTTTGCATTACGTTGAGCAAAGCGTGGGTGTGCCGTATCGCTTCAAAAAGTTGTTTTTGGGTCAGCAAATGCTAAATGATGGTGACAAACCCCATCTACACAAATCGGGCTGGCTATATAATGTGCGCCCCTTTACCGAAAATTGCCGCCCTGCCTTTGGCAAGCTCGACCCGGTGTTGCGGGCCAATGGCGTTTTGCAGGCCGCGCCTGTCGGCCTCGGCGAGGTCTTAAGTGTCGCTTGTGGTGATCTGTTCAATTGCGCCGCCGCCGAAATTCAACGCGACCCTTGGTTTTTGGCCCAAGGCCCCGCCTTAACCCATGCCGAATTGTTGGCAAAAGAGCAACCCACCACCGCAGAAATCGGGTTTCTGCAAGAAACCCGATTTCTAGATACGCAAAACCTGATCGACACGCTATGGCGTTTGCCGCGTGACATCATCTCATCTGGCTATGACACTGCGCTTAACCTCATCATGACGCAATTTGGCCACGTGACGAATCAACAATCTAAAATCCAAAATCTAAAATCTAAAATTCACGAATATCCCAGCGGAACCGAAGCCTTCACATGGGTTGTGCCAGAGGCGTGGCATTGCCAAGAGGCTTATCTAGAGACGCTTGACGGGCGGCGGCTGTTTTCATATGCCGATCATCCGCTGCATGTGGTGTCATATTCGTTGCCGTTTGAAGGGGTGGTTAGCCGCGCCGAATTGTTTGCCCACCTGCACACGCACCCGCTGTTGCCATACGCCACCCCCTTTAAATTTAAATATTATGAGCGTGATTGGGGGCTGTGTTGTAGCCAAGACCTAAAAAACAGCCTAACCCATGAAGCTTATCGCGTCGTCATTCGCAGCAAATTTAGCTATGGCACACTTAAAGTTGGCGAAGTGGTTGCACAAGGCCGCAGCCCACATTCATTTGTGTTGTGCGCCCATTTGTGTCACCCGCATCAGGTGAATGACGACTTGGCAGGCGTGGTGGTCGGCATCAATGTCATGCGTGAACTGCTTAGGCGCAACAATCTTCATTACACCTATCGCCTGCTCATTTTGCCCGAAACCATCGGCTCGGTGGCGTGGCTTCAAAATTTAGAATTAAAAATTGAAAATTTAAAATTTACCCAACCCGCGATGTTGTTTGGCGGGTTATTTCTCGAAATGCTGGGCACAGATTTGCCGCATTCGCTGCAATTGTCATTGGCGGGCGACACAGCATTAGATAAGTTGATGATAAATGTGCTTCAACAGCACGATACCGATAGCTGGGTGGGGGCGTTTAACACCGTCATCGGCAACGACGAGCGCCAATTTAATGCGCCCGGCATTCGTGTGCCCATGCTGTCATTGTCGCGGGTGCATCAGCCCAGTCACCCACATTACCCTTACCTGCAATATCACTCCACCGACGACACGCCCGCCATCGTTAGCGCCGAGCGGCTTGATGCCTCGGCGGCCTTGGTGATGAAGATCATTGACCAGATTGAAGGTTTGGGCGATGAAGGATTAGGGCTTAAGGATTATGGATTAGAAGCGACGCAATCCCCAATTCCCAATTCCCAATCTCCAATCCCCATCCCCAATTACAAAGGCGAGGTATTCCTCTCACGTTACGGTATTCATATCGACCCCGCCGAAGACCCCGAAGGGCGGCGACACTTGTTCAAGGTCATGAACTTGATCGACGGCAGACGCAGTATCGAGCAACTTGCCGCCAGTAGCGCTGCGCCGGTTGATGCCGTGCAACGAATTGTTGGGTTATTGCGGCAGCATGGGTTGGTGGCACCCTAAAAAATGGTAATCATGGTCAACGATGCTCAGTTTTTAAAGCAAAGCAACGAGTAAATACGATATAAAAACACCCAAAGATGTTTTAAAATCGAGATATGAGTAAAAGCAGACTTGAAGCATTTAGCGATGGCGTGATTGCCATCATCATCACGATTATGGTGTTAGAGTTAAAAACACCACACGGGCACGATTTTAGCGATATCGTGCCGATATTGCCTGTGTTTTTGGCTTATTTGTTAAGTTTTATATTTGTGGGTATTTATTGGAACAACCACCATCATCTTTTTCAAGTGGTAAAGCATATTAATGGGCGGGTGTTATGGGCCAATTTACATTTGCTGTTTTGGCTTTCAATCATCCCTTTTGTCACGTCGTGGTTGGGTGAATCGGGGTTGCAGTCTGTGCCAATTGCTTTTTATGGCGCGGTGTGTTGGGTGGCCGGGCTGGCTTATTATATTTTGGTGCGGGTTTTGGTTGGCATTCATGCCCCCGATTCACCGCTGGTGAAAGCCATCGGTAGAGATCGCAAAGGATTAATATCATTGATTTTATATACCATTGCTATTCCATTAGCGTTTGTGCTTGCATGGGCTGCCTTGGGCTTAATCGTGTTGGTGGCGTTAATGTGGTTTATTCCCGATCGTAGAATTGCGAGACAATCGACTCATGAAGCCTAATCTCGACGATATACACGCTGCCCAAACCGCCTTACACGGCATTGCCAATGTCACCCCGGTTTTGCATGATGAACGTCTCAGCCACGAACGACATGCCAATATTTATTTGAAAGCCGAATGTCTGCAACGAAGCGGCTCATTCAAAATTCGCGGGGCCTATAACCGCATCCGCCAACTTAACGCCGATGAACGCCAATGCGGGGTGATTGCACCATCGGCGGGCAACCATGCCCAAGGGCTGGCATTGGCCGCCAAATTATTTGGTGTGCCTGCTACTATTGTCATGCCCGAGTTTGCCCCATTAACCAAGGTAAACAACACCAAGTCGCATGGGGCAACGGTGGTGCTGCATGGGGCAACGTTTGACGATGCCAAAGCCCATGCCCATACCTTGGCGCAAGAACGCGGGTTGGTCATCGTGCACCCCTTCGACGATCTGCAAGTGATTGCTGGGCAAGGCACGATCGGGCTAGAAATCATGGCGGTTTTGCCCGAATGTTCGGTGATTGTGGTTCCGGTTGGTGGCGGTGGCCTCATCAGCGGCATCGCCATTGCCGCCAAAGCCATAAAACCCAGTGTGCGGGTGATTGGGGTGCAAGCGGCGGGTTGTGCGCCGCTGCGTCAATCGCTCAGCGCGGGCGGGCCAATTACGGTCGCCACCGCCCAAACCATCGCCGATGGCATCGCCGTTAAACGTCCGGGCGACCTCACCTTTGCCATTATGAATGAATTGGTCGATGACGTGGTGGAGGTGACGGACGACGAAATTGCCCAAGGCATCGCCCATTGTGTGCAGCATAATCGGCTGGTGGTTGAAGGGGCTGGCGCAACCAGTGCCGCCGCCCTCATTGCCAACAAGGTGATGTTGCGGGCCAACGATGTGGTGTGCGCGGTTTTGGCTGGCGGCAATATCGATGGCAATTTATTGGCGCGGGTGATCGAGCAAGTGTTGGTGCGCGATGGGCGCTATATGTTGCTCAAATTGGCGACGGTTGACCGCCCGGGCGCACTGTCGCCGCTCATTCAATTGGTGGCCGCACATGGCGCAAACATCATCGATATCTTTCATCGCCGTGCCTTGTGGTTAGCGCCATTGGGCAAAGTGGGCATCGAATTGGTGCTTGAGGTGCGCGATCAACGGCACGGTGAGTCGGTGTTACGGGCGCTGTTAGATGCCGGTTACGCGGTCGAGCGTGATAGTTTAGAAACATGGGCCGAGTAAAGACGTAAAATAGCCTACGTGCAAACACCCAAAAACGAACCATCTGCCGCCGCCATTGCCAACGCGGCCTTAATTGCAGCCTGCCCCTATAAAGCCAGTGGCGAAACCACCTTGCGTTGCGCCAAATGTGAGCGCCCGTTGATGGTAAAAGATGCTGTGCGCACGCCCACTGGCTATGTTTGCCCTTATTTTGTCAAGGCGCGGGTCTCTTCGTTTTACAACGCCGGTATTCAACATTACCTCATCGCGGGGGTTATTGCGCTGGTGGGTGGCGTGGTGGCAGGATTGGGTTTGCGGCTGATCAGCAGCATCCCCTTCGTTTCTATCATCATTACATTGGCGGCTGGCCCCGCCGCTGGCACGGCGTTGGGTGATCTGATTGGGCGTGCCATCAAACCGGCACGCGGGCAATATATTTGGCTGCTGTCAGCGGTGATGGTGGTGCTGGGGGCGGCCTATTTTGCCATTTTGCCCGCTTTGTTTGGCTTGTTGGGCGGTTCGCTCAATGCCCTTTGGGGGCTGATTCCAGTGGTCGGGGTGGTGGTGTTGGTCGGGGCTTTAATTCGGCGGCTGCGTTTGTAATCGGTTGTTTATGAATAATGCAATTTGTCTCTCACAAAGCTCACAAAGAACACAGCGAAGGCATTTTTATCCCCCTTTGTGATCTTTGTGAGAGATTTGGCTTGATACAAATCGTTTTACACAAAACCTGAGCATCTGGTATATTTGTCAGCTATGACAGCCTTAGAACGCCAAAACCTTATCCAAAAAATTGCCCAATTGCCCGACCAAGTCGCCGAATTGGTTGCGCCATTGTCGCCCGCCCAATTGGTAGCCCGGCCCCTGATGCCAGAATGGAGCGTGGCTCAAAATGTGCATCATTTGGTCGATTCGCATATGAACAGCTATGTGCGTTGTAAGCTGATTGCCACCGAGCAAAAACCACCCCTTAAGCCCTATGATCAAGATGCATGGGCGGCCTTGCCCGATGCCAGCGATGCCGATATTAGCATGTCGCTGAGCATGTTAAAGGGTTTGCACACCCGCTGGGTGCATTTTTGGCGCACCTTGCCCGATGACGCTTGGGCACGCACCGGTTTGCACGCCCAATATGGCGAAATGTCGCTTGAGCGTATTTTAAACAGCTATGTTGAACACGGCGAGGGCCATATTCAACAGATGAAGCGCACGATGGCGGCGCTCTAGCGGCGCTGTGCTGCTTAGAAATCGGGTTTCTGGAAGAAACCCGATTTCTGGGGGATCATGACGGCTGATGCGATTGCCAATGCAGCAAGGTTGATGGCGCAACCCCAAATTCTTTGCCCGGGTCAAAGCCTTGCAAGCGCAACAGCACCGCCATTAGGGCGTAATGATGAATGGTGTGTTCGATCAGGGCTTGCAGCTCACGCGAAACCGACGAATGTCCCAAACTGCCGCGCCCGGCATCATTCACCTTCACTTGCAATGGCGTGTTGTCGGGCAGATTGGGCAATTGGCGTAAGCGTTGCCCAATTAAAGCGAGTTTGTCGTTGGCATAATCGCGGTTGCGCTCAATTTGGGCATCGCGCTGCCGCGCATCATAATCGATACAACCCAAGGGCAACCCGACCAAAAACGCATTGTAAAAATCGAGACAATGGCGTAAGTGGGTGCCGATGCCGGCCTGAAAGGCTGGTTTTGGAAAATAAGTAAATTGGGTGTCGCTTAATTGTGGCAACAAATGTTGGGCTTGGCCCAACAACATGATATTGGCATCGATTAGTGATTGCATAAATATTAAACCCCTGTCATTTTTAGCCACGCTGGGCCTTGGTTCGCATAGGTAAGTGAGGCATCTTGGGTCGCCGAGGGCACAAAAATATGGCTAATTTCAGCATGTAATTGTTTGGCTAATTGTTTGCGGTTGCGCTCATAAATTGGCACAGCCCCAAACTGTAATTGCGCATCGACATAAGGCAAGGCAAACAGCCCTAACAGATGATCGAGAAAAGTCATATCACCCCACCAACACACCGCCAGATGCGCCGGGCGCTCTGGGTCGGGTGAATGATAATGCACACTGCTGAACCACACTGGCAAATCAAGCTGAATGACTGGCTCGAATAAAGGCGAATAAAAGGGCAGCACGGTTTGACCGGGCGAACTGGTGCCTTCGGGGAAAAGTACCACGCCTTGGCCGTGTTGAATGGCGTCGCGCATGACGTTCGCCACGCGAGGCACATCGGCGATGCCGTTGCGGTCGAGAAAAATGATGCCAAGATGCCGCGCCATAAACCCCAACAAGGGCCATGTCGCCACTTGGCGCTTGGCGACAAAGGTGCAATCGACTTGTGATGCGATGGCGATGATATCGACATAACTCAGGTGATTGGTGACCAACAAAAATGGCGCTTGGGGTGGGTTGCCCAGCCTATTGACCCGCACCCCAATAATGCGGCACATGCTACGCGCCCAGGTGCGAAATGCAAAGTTACGCCAGCGCAACTGCTCGTGTGGTCTGAGCAAGCATATTAATTGGCCGATTGACCACATGGCATAAATACCAAGGGTGGCAACTAGAAATGCGATTAGGCGGGTGATAACGCGGAGTTTGATCATGGGGAGAAAGTGGAAAGTGAAAAGTGCAAAGTAGCAAGTAGCAAGTGGCAAATAGTAAGTGGCAAGTAGCAAGTAGCAAGTGGCAAGTGACAAGTGTTGACTAAATCAATCGCTTACTTTTCACTTTTCACTTTGCACTTTCTACTTTTCACTTTTCACTTGCCACTTACAAAAAACTTTTGGGCATCGGCGCTCATGTTATTACGGTCAAACAAAACGAGATAATCAATGGTCTTAAATTGTTGATCGATGGCAGGCGGCCCCAAGACCTTGGCCCCCATGCGCAAATAGGCACGAAAAAGTTTGGGCACTTTAGCATCATTGGGGTGATCAAGTTGAAAACACGGCGGGTAACATTCAAACTCGGGGCGTGGCAACACATGCCAACTGGGGTGAATGGCGTTTTGCGCGTGCAAAATCGTCATGACCTGTTTACCTTCATGCGGGTCTTGGCTGGTGAGCGAGCAACAGCCAAACAGATAATCTTTGTTGAATGCCATCATGTAGATAGCGATGCCCTGCCATAGCAAAAACAGCACTTGTGGCAGACGGTGGTCTTTGGCGATGCAAGCTCGTCCCAGTTCTACCGCCCCATTCAGCACCTCGGGTGGCAAGGTCGAAAGATCAAACTCGGTGTTTGAATAAAAGCCATGCCCTTGAGCCGCCATTTCGGTGATTTGCAAACGATAGGTGCCAATCACATCATTTGACGGGGTGTGCGTAATGATGAGATGATGACAGGTGGCATCAAACTCATCTTCATCGCGCCCCAGCACATAACTTTCAGACAACCCTTCGCCTAATTCAAGATTAAATACGTTAAAACGCAGCAATTGGGCACGTCGTAGCGCGTGTTCGGTTTGGGCAAAACTTAATACATAGTCGCCAATTTCGATATTTAACTTGGGCAACATGAAAACGTTTTGCTTTGGCGGCGCGTAAGAATTACTTATCATATATAGACTATCCATTCGACGCGGCGAGTGCCCCGAAAATTACGTAATATTGCGCCCCAAATAAACCAAACCCTGCGAAGCATGATCTTTGAAAGGCGGAACCGGGGAAAAACCAAGTTGGTGATATAGCGCAATCGCGTGGGCGTTATGCCCCCATGTGCTGATGGCAATGCGCTCATAACCGGCTTGTTGCGCTGCCATGATGATGGCCTGTGCCAAGGCGCGGGCAATGCCGTATCGCCGAAATGCTGGTTTGACATACACCCGTTTCATTTCGACCAGGCCAGCGTGGGCGGTAGGGGCAAATGCGGCGCAGCCAGCAATTTCATTCGCCCAATAAGCCAGCAACACCCCGCCCTTGGGCGGGGCATACCGACCCGGGATGCTTTGCAAATCTTTCCAGATCGAGCTGTTTTGGGCATCAGCCAAGTCGGTGTGGGCATACTCGGTGATCAGAGATGTGAAGAGGTCGTATTGGGCAGGTTGGGTGGTGGGGACAAGGGTTAACATATGTGGGTAAGAGCCATGAGCCATGAGCCATGAGCCGTGAGCCATGAGCCGTGAGCCATGAGCCATGAGCCATGAGCCATGAGCCATGAGCCATGAGCCATGAGCCGTGA
>CAZLOF010000156.1:0-9140 GCA_964560745.1 uncultured Thermoflexus sp. | reverse complement strand
CCGATTTGACTAACCCCGCCAAATTGGCCCGCGCCAAGCCCCCTTATCGGCTCGACACGCGGGGCTTGCTTAAAGGCGATTGGACCTTGATCGCTGGCATTGAAGATTTGCATGGGCAAATGGTGCAAACGCTTGATTATTTTGTGCGCTTTCGGGCGCAAGTGCCGGGTGAACGGTTGTGGGCGCTGATGGGCATTGGCTGTTTTGGCAAAAGTAAAGAAGAGCCAGAACTGCCGTTTGAAGCCGACACCGTTGCCGAGTTGACAGCTGAAGGCAAAGCGGTACAAATTAAATGTCTAAAAACGCCGTTTGAGCGATATCGGGTGGTATATAAAACATTATTGGTTGCCACCCCAGAAGCTGCTATCGGTCCGATGCGGGATGCTAATTTCAACCCGCTCGATACCGTCATTTTGCAACAAGCTGTCAATTTGCCCAGCATTGCGCCCGTCACGCCCGCCAAAATCACGCTCAAATCGTGGCAGCCGCAGGCCACCACGTTGCTGGTCAATAGCGAGCAAGCGGGGGTGTTGGTGATCGGCGATTTGTGGTACCCGGGCTGGCGGGCTACTATCGACGGACAACCCGCCGAGGTGATGCGGGCTTATTCGGCATTACGCGCGGTTGCTGTTCCGGCAGGTAGCCACGAGGTTGTGGTATTTTATGCCCCCGCCACGTTTTACATTGGGCTGGGTGTGGCGGGGTTAGCGGCACTTTTATTGGCGCTGATGGCTTTTCGCAATAGGCTTGTGCAGCATAAATCAACTAATCAACCAATCAACCAGTCAACTACGTCGCCAACGGCGCGGCAATAAACGTGACCGCAAAAAGACGACACCAAATAACCACTGATTTATATTTACTCAAATCGGTGCCGGCCTTTATTTTATAGCTTTGTGTGCCTTCAATCTTTTGCAATTTGCCGAGATCAAGTGCCTCTTGAACCAAAGCGCGGTTGCCCTCAACTTTGGGGATTTTGTCGGCTGGCACTAAATAAACGAACAAGTCTGGGCCAGTCTCAACCTTAAAATTGCTAAAGGTAAGGTCGAAGCTGCCATCGCTTTGTTTGCTCAGGGTAGCCGTGCCTTGGCCTTTGTGCACAAGATCATAAAAATTGCCGCCCGCAATGCGTGTCGGCCCGGCAATGGTAGGCACAGCGGTGGGTTTGGGCGGCTCGGTCGGTTTAGGCGCAATTGTGGCTACAACAGTAGGCACAATGGTTGGTCGTGGGGTATCGCTTGGTTTGGGGGCTGCAACTGTGCTGGGTACTTGCACTACGGTTGGCGAGGGCGGCAGCGCGGCTTGAGGTGTGGCTGCACTGCCGCAAGCTGTGACAAACAAAAGCAAAACTGGAACCAATTGACAGAGAACACGATTTCTTTTCATTACAATGTTGATGCTGAACAGGATCAAAGTCTTACCCAGATTCAGCGCTAAAATTCACCCCAATGGCAATCGTATCAATCAATCACCTCTCCGAACACATCGGACAAACCGTCACCCTGCAAGGCTGGGTCTATCATCGCACCGGCAAGGGCAAACTCAATTTCATTCAACTGCGCGATGGCAGCGGTATTTGCCAATGTGTGGTGTTTAAAGGCAACGTGGATGAAGCCACCTTTGAGGCCGCCAGCAAAATTACCCAAGAATCATCGGTCATTATCACGGGCATGGTCAAGGCCGACCCGCGTGCGCCGGGTGTGCCGGGCGGTTATGAGATCGATACTAACAGCTTGCAAGTCATTCAACGCGCCGCCGATTACCCAATTTCACCCAAAGAGCACGGAGCCGAATTTTTGCTCGACAATCGTCATTTGTGGATTCGCTCATCAAAACAATGGGCCATGTTGCGGGTGCGGGCGACCGTCATGCGGGCCATTCGCTCATGGCTCGACAACGCCGGTTTTGTCGAGATGAGCACACCCATCCTCACGCCATCTGCCGCCGAAGGCACCAGCAATTTGTTTGAAGTGGATTATTTTGACGAAAAGGCTTATTTGGCCCAAACCGGCCAACTGTATAACGAGGCGAATATTTTCTCGTTTAGCAAAGTATATTGTTTTGGCCCCACTTTTCGCGCCGAAAAAAGCAAAACCCGCCGCCATTTGACCGAATTTTGGATGGTTGAACCCGAAATTGCCTTTTGCGATCTTGATCAATTGCTTGAAATTGAGGAACAATTTATCGCGCATATTGTCAAAAGCGTATTGACCCAAAACGCCAATGAACTAAAGGTCTTAGGGCGTGATACCGCCAAGCTTGAAAAGATGATTCCGCCCTTCCCGCGCATCAGCTATGATGATGCCGTCATCAAAATTAAAGATATGCAAACCAAGCTACAGGCTGGCGAAACCATCATCAACGCTGACGGGCAGCCATTACAGGGGATTGACGACCCGGCCTTGCTCGACATCACCTGGGGCATGGATTTTGGCTCGCCGCATGAAACCGCGTTGACCCAAATGTATGACAAACCGTTGTTCGTCAAAGGCTTCCCCACTGCCATCAAAGCCTTTTATATGGAGCCATACCCAGAGCGCCCCGAAGTGTGTATGAGCGCCGACTTGCTCGCACCCGAAGGCTATGGCGAAATTATTGGCGGCAGCCAGCGTATTTATGATGCCGATGTCTTGATCAAACGTATTCACGAGCATCAATTGCCGATTGAAAACTATGATTGGTATATTGATGTGCGCAAGTATGGCAGTGTGCCGCATAGTGGCTTTGGCCTTGGTGTCGAACGCACCGTAGCATGGATTTGCGGCTCGGAACATATTCGTGAAGCAGCGCCGTTCCCACGCATGTTAAATCGCATGAAGCCATAAGCATATTTAGAAATCGGGTTTCTTGAAGAAACCCGATTTCTAAATATTGCCCTGCAAAACCTCATACCCGCCCAACACAATGGCTTGAAACTCAGGCGATAGCCGATGCCAATCCAGCACATCCACGCGCATCGGCAATATTGACGCTTGAAATGCCTCGCGCAGTTGACCATATTTACGAATACTAAGCGGCTGAGCATCAATAATGACCAAATCAAGGTCAGAGTAAGGCTTAATTTTAGGGGTAATGCGCGAACCAAACACCCATACTGTGCAATTTGGCACATGGGTTTTCAGAATATCGTCAACAAGTTTAAGCTCTTGTGGCTTTAAATTAATCATTGTGCATGGCTAACCTCGCCTGTAAATTTTTGGCCGCAATAATAAATGCCCCAATGATCTGCATCACTTCAACCGCCACCACAGCATCATATCGATATGAGGTTTCATTGCGTGCTTGATGAAAATCCATCCACAAATTAACATCATCAATCAGTTTATTTTCAGCCGCAATCCGATAAAGTTCGCGTCGTGTCACCCCGTCAGCCTCATTGGGCTGTAAATTTTGTTCGATCCAGCGCTTAATATTTTTCCAACATAACTCATAGGTAAATTCTAAATTCTGTATTAAGCCAGCTTGCAAACCAAGACGAACGACTTCATCTTGTTGCACCATAAAATCAACGTCATTTACACGCTGAAAAAGCTTTTCTAATGAATTGATGGATCGAATCAAGTTGGTTAAATTTTGCATACCTAACGCACGAGAAATTATATAACTATCAAAACACCTTTAAAAAGGGTTTAGCAAGCAAGGCGCACAAAACCGCAACCCTTGACAAATCAAAGCAATTCAACATAATATAGTTTCTGGTAACGTTACCAGAAATATCATCCAATCGTCAAAAGACAATAGCAATTTTGGCGAAACTTTTTTATTAAACAGCAAAAGGACACACCCATGCATGACTTAAGAGGCTTCATTGCCGCTGTGCGCGATATCATTAACCGTCATGAAATCGACAAGCCGGGCGCGTATCGGCGTTGGTTATGGCAAAAAGGCGAATTGGCACGTGACTTGGGGCTAAACCCCTATGGCTGCGCCGATGCCGCCAATATTCTGTATACCATCGGTTATTTCCCACAATCGCCCGACGAGCGGCAAAGCTGGGTTGCCACCTTGCGCGATCTCCAAAATCAACAAGATGGCTTGTTTTATGAGGTTACACATCATCCCATTCACACCACCGCGCACTGTATCGCGGCACTCGAACTTTTTGATGCCATGCCTGCTCACCCATTATCAGGGTTGAGCCAATATAAAGACCCTGCTGCAATGGAGGCTTTTCTCGATCAACTCGATTGGCGAAACAACCCTTGGCGTGAATCGCATCGTGGAGCCGGTTTATATGCATCGTTGGTGTTGGCAGGCGAGGTGACAACCGAATGGCAAGATCGCTATTTCGCATGGCTGTATGACCATGCCGACCCACGAACTGGGTTTGTGCGCAAAGACCATATTGGCCCAGTGCCACACCCGCCCATCATCGTGCCACATTTACCGCCGTCTATCTTTCCACATTTGGCTGGCAGTTTTCACTATCTGTTTAATCAACAATATGCGCGGGTTCCATTGCGTTACCCAAGCGCGATGGTCGATACTTGTCTCGATATTTATCGCAGCCGTGAATTTCCTTTAGCAGTTAATGTTGGTTTTGCTGAAATTGATTGGGTGTTTTGCCTTACACGCAGTCTGCGCCAAAGCGGAGGGCATCGCAATGCCGAATGTTATGAAGCGCTGATAGCGTTTACCGATCAATATGTGCCATTTTTGCTGGGGTTAAACCCCAATAACGATGAAGGGCTAAACGATTTACATATGTTATTTGGGGCCATATGTTGTTTGGCCGAATTGCAAACCGCCTTGCCCGGTCAACTCAAAACCGAACGCCCGCTCAAATTGGTGCTCGACCGCCGCCCATTTATCTAAGCTATGCGTGTCACGATTCGCGATGTCGCCAAACAAGCCGGTGTTTCAATCAACACCGTGTCGCGGGTGGTCAATAATCACCCCGACACCAATATATTCACCAAAGCCAAAGTTGAGCAGGTGATTCAGGCAATGGGCTATACCCCCAACCACAATGCACGATCTTTGGTCAGCCGTCAATCACGCACGGTGGGATTGGTCGTTACTGATTGCACCAACCCAAACACCGCACAACAGATTCGCGCCATGCAACAAGTGTTAACCGAAGCCGGTTACGCCGCCATGATTTTTGACACGCAAGAAGATGGCAAGCGCCAAAACACGGCGATGCGTGTGCTCGATGAGCATATTGTGGACGGCATCATATTGCACCCCGCAGAAATGAGTGATGAGCAAGTAAAACAAATTGCCAAACGGGTTCCAGTCGTGCTCATTAACCGCACAATCGACGGCTTTGAAAGCGACACTGTGTTAAATGACAACGTCGATGGCGCCGCTATGGCGACGGCGCATCTTATTGCAAATGGGCATCGACGCATTGCCTATCTCATTGCCAATCGTGCCATTTCGACCGTGCGTGACCGTTTAGCTGGTTATGAATTGGCTCTTAAAGCGGCAGCAATTGAGATAGATGATAGGCTGGTTGTACGCACTGCCATTAGCGCCGAGGCCGCAATGACGGCAACCCATCAACTTTTAGCCCAACCCAATCCCCCGACTGCTTTTTTTGCTTATAACGACCTAATGGCCGTTGGGGTAATGGCCGCCGTGCATGAAGCTGGTTTACGTATGCCAAAAGACATTGCCTTGGTTGGTTTTGATAACATCGTGTATGCACCCTATCTACAAGTGCCGCTTACAACGATGGCACAACAATCGCAAGAAATGGCCAAGGCTGCCGCAAAATTACTATTACAACGATTGGCTGGCGACAAATCGCCCCCCCAACACCTGCGTTTTAAATCAAAATTAATTGTGCGTCAATCATCTGGAGGCCCACAATGAACAAACCCATTGCATCGGTGAATCTTCACGATACTCCTGCTGTTAGCAATCCAATCATGCGATTTTTAGACCGCCATGCCGCTTATGTATTGGTATTGCCAACGGTTGTGGCCATTGTCTTAATCAATCTTTACCCCTTGCTTTATGCGGCAGTATTGTCATTTCAAGAAGCCAAATTGGGCACGGCTGCGCCGATTTTTATCGGCCTCGACAATTATCGCCGCTTAATGGCTGACCCCGAAATCTGGAATGCCATTCGTATCACCCTCATCTTCACCTTGTTTTCAGTTGTTGGCTCGGTATTAATTGGGTTAGGGCTGGCGCTACTGCTCAATAGTGGGTTTCGCGGGCGTGGCATCGTACGCTCGCTATTTATCATCCCTTGGGCCATTCCGGCATTTGTGGCGGCGCTGATTTGGGCATGGATGTTTAATGACCAATTTGGCATTATTAATGCGGGGCTAAAACAGCTTGGCATTGCCCGCCCACCCATTTGGCTAGATCGCAATAATGCCATTTGGTCGCTCATTTTAGTCATGATCTGGAAAAGTTTTCCATTTCAGCTTGTCGTCATGTTGGCTGGATTGCAATCGATACCAGCAGAAATGTATGACGCTGCCGCCGTTGATGGCGCAAACTCACGCCAAGCCTTTTGGTCTATTACATTGCCCTTATTGCGTCCAGTGGCAATGGTGTCAATTCTATTGGCATCAATTAATGCATTTCACTATTTCCCCATTCCTTGGATCTTAACCGGCGGTGGCCCGTCTAAAGCCACCAATGTATTGGCGATTGAGGCCTATACCGTGGCATTTAATGCCGGTGATATGGGCTATGGCGCAGCAGGGGCCATGCTGATGTTTTTTTTCATCATGATTGGGGCGCTCGTTTACGTGCGCTTGTATATCAACGAAATGCGCACCTACGAAAAATAAACCATGACTGTCAAACGCAAATTTCCAATCAAGTCTATTTTCACTGTCATTATCTTGACGATAATGTTATTGTTTGCGCTATTTCCATTTTTTTGGCTGATGCGCACCGCTGTCACCCCTGCGCGTGAAGCCTTTAGCACTAAACCCCAACTACTACCGCAAAATCTCACCCTCGAAAACCTCGAACGGGTGATCTCATCGCCTACCATTCCCTTTACCCGCCAATTTGGCAACAGCTTAATTGTGGCCGTCTCGACCACGATATTTGTGATTGTGGTGGGGGCATCGGGGGCCTATGCATTAGCGCGGCTGAAATTTAAAGGACAACAAACCTTCAGCCTATCGCTTCTGTTTATTCAGCTCTTTCCGGCCGTGCTTTTGGTCATCCCGCTTTTTATCGTCATGGTCAACCTCAAGCTCACCAATTCATTGTTTGGGTTGATTTTGGCCTATAGCACCTCAAATTTGCCATTTGTAGTGTGGCTATTACGTGGCTATTTCTTGTCTTTGCCCGCCGAATTAGAAGATGCAGCCCGTATTGATGGCTGCACGACCTATGGCGTTTTGTTTCGCATTATTTTGCCGCTGGCCGCGCCCGGCATTGCCGCTGCTGCAACGCTGGCTTTTGTGAATGGCTGGAACGAGTTTTTGGTCGCCAATGTGCTCATCAACGATAGCCGGTTACGAGTGCTGTCGATTGGCTTAACATCTTATATCGACCAATTTGGCACCGATTACAGCGGCTTATTTTCAATGGCAATGCTGACAACGTTGCCTGTTGTGTTGGTATTTATGCTCTTTCAACGCTATATCGTAGGCGGCTTGACCGCGGGAGCAGTGAAATCATAAAAATTAAGTTGTTTATCCATTTGTCAGGTGACAAATGGGTGGAATAAAAAGAAAGGAGAAACCGATATGTCTCAACCCAATATTACCCGAAGACGCTTGTTAAAAACCGCATTGGTAGGCGCAGCCGCTGTGCCAGCGGCTGGTCTATTGGCCGCTTGTGGTGCAGCCCCCACCCCTACCCCCGCCCCAGCCAAACCAGCTGAGGCAGCCAAGCCTGCCGCCCCTGCCGCGCCCGCTGGCCCCAAACTCAGTGGCGATATTGAATTTTGGAGCCGCGAAACGTTTGACAACGGCGCACGCCAGCCTTTGGTCGAGGCACGCCTAAAAGCGTTTGATGCCAAATATGGCACCAATTCACGCGCCCAATTTATGGTGTTTGCCGACTCGGTCAACAAAACCCAAGCCGCACTTGCCGCTGGTACCCCACCCGATTTAGGGCAACAAGGCCCCGATGTGGCCCTGCGTTTTGGCGCAGCAGGTGATTTGCTTGAACTAGATGATGTCTATAAAGAGATGGCAAGCAGCTATTTGCCTTTGCAAAAAGAAGCCTTTGTCAATTGGAATGGCAAAGCCTACTCAGTGCCTTGGCATCTTGAAACCCGCGTCTTGTTTTATCACAAAGATTTGCTAGAAAAAGCGGGGGTAAAGCCCCCCACCACATGGCAAGAATGGACCGATGCCGCCAAAGCATTGACCAAAGGCGATGACCAATATGGCTATATCTTCAACCCCGAAGGCGGTTTTCCCGGCCAAATCTTCATCCCATTGGGCACATCGGCAGGTGGAAATGTGCTTGACAAAGATGGCAAAGTGCAAGCAAATACGCCCGAATTTGAAGCCGCCTTGCAGTTCATGGTCGATCAATATAACGCCAAAGTGATGCCAGCGGCATTGCCTACGTTAAAACAAAACGACACCAACCAATTGTTTTTGCAGAAAAAAGCCGCCATGTATATTCAAAGCGGGGCATTGGTACAAACCATCAAAGCCACCCAGCCCGAACTGATGAATACCCTAGGGGCAGTGCAAATACCGGTACGCAAAACCGGTGACATTTCGCGCTCATTCTTGGGCGGTTTCCAATTATTTGTGTTTGCCAAAGGCAAAAACACCGCCGGGGCCAAAGAACTATTGAAGTGGTTGCTCGACCCCGTTTGGTATGAAGATTATGTCAAGCGCACCAACGGCTCGGCCTTGCCCGCCACCAAAGCGGTGGCCGCTTCTGATTTTTACAGCAAAGATCCCATTTTGTCAACCATCATGAAGCAGATCGAGACCGGTGTGCGTTATGGTGGCCCGCTCTACGGCAATGCGCCATTCCTCGGCGAAGCCGAAGGCAAAGGGCTATTTAGCCAACCCGTGATGGATGCTATTACCGGCAAACGCTCAGTTAAAGAAGCATTGGCATTTATGGATCTTGAAATTAAGAAATTAGCCAAACAAGCCTAATTGATTAAGATTGCACAGGCATCTTCTTAATAAAACGGGGGTAAGTAAAACAAATTTTCGTCGAAATCACGATATGATCTTTGATGC
>CAZLOF010000155.1:0-9150 GCA_964560745.1 uncultured Thermoflexus sp. | reverse complement strand
AGTTTGCTTGCGCCTGCGTTAGAGATGTCCGCGCCTAAGCTGCGTGAACAGCTTGTTAATGCAATGGAAAAGAAGCAATCGACAGTGTTAGCGGCTGCGGTTCCTGAAGCAAAATTGAAGCCTTTAGGGCTTTCGACAGTGGGTATATATGCGAATTTGACACCAGTTATTTCTTACACGAGAAAAATTTCAAACGAATTGAGATCGACACAAGCCCCGATCAATTATTTTATTAGTATTTCACCAGTCAGTAAACGTGAATATCCAAATGGGGCATTGGCAGCCCCTGTTATTGGTTCAACACGTTATAGCGACACGATCGTATATAGTGAAATGATGACCCAAAACGGCAAACCGTTCACTGAGACACGGCGGGCTTTTCTTACTGAAGGGATCTCAGGGCTAGAAGCCGCATTTGACCATGAATTGCAAGGTGTGATTGGGGTGCGTAAAGGCCGTAGCCCGTTAGAGCGGACCGTAATTACGAAAACGGTGCCAGCAATTGACATTGTGAGTACGATAGACACAAGTATTCAATATGTTGCTGAACGGGCCTTGGATCAGGCTTATCAAAAATACAAATTGACGGGCGGTACGATTATAGTGATGGATGTAAAGAATGGCGATATTTTTGCAATGGCGACCCGCACAGAACGCCCTGTTTATGATCCAAACCAACCACTGCCAGATGCAGCCGATTTGCTTAACCCAGCCATTACGTGGTTTTATGCCCAACAGCCCGGCTCAGTAATCAAGCCAATTGTGGTAGCCAGTGCCATTGAGCATGGCCGAGCCATCGAATCATTTGACGACCCCGGAACCATTATGGTGCGTGGGACACGGATTTCTAATTACCTGAGTACGGCCTATGGCAAAGTTGATTTGATGAAGCTATTTTTACATTCAATCAATACTTACACTGTTAAAAATGCACAAAGCCTTGGCCCTGAGTTGTTTTATCAACAATACAAATTATTTGGTTTGAATGATGCTACAGGTAGCGAATTGGTGAACGAAGAGTCACGCGGCAATATGTTGGTTAAGGGCGACAAAGAATGGACTGAGGCTGTAATGGCATCGGATTCATTTGGTCAAAGTATGACCGTAACCCCTTTGCAAATGTTGCGAGCGATTGCGGCATTGGGGAATGAAGGCGTATTGGTGCAGCCACGTTTTGTGCGTGAACATATTATTGATGGTGTGCATAAAATTATGCCTCCGGGGCCGCAACATAATGCCGTTGGCCCAGCTGCTGCCCAACGCACTCTGGGGTTGATGCGTGACTCGATTGCTGAGAAAATTCGGCAAGACAAAATGGCAGGTGTAAATAATAGTATAGCTGGTTATACTTATGCCGGTAAAACTGGCACAGCACAATGGTATAAAAATGGCATCATGCAAGATACGCACCTTGTGACTTTTGCTGGTTTGATTCCAGCCAATGAACCCCGTTTAGCGATTCTTGTTAAACTAAATGAACCTAAAATTAAGGCTTCGAATGAAGTCTTGGCAGGTACAACCGCTTTGCCTGTTTGGCGCGATGTTGCTGAGCAAGCAGTGAAACTATTAAACATACCACCCGACAGTAAATAATTACGAATTAATAATTCGTAATTTGTAATTTGTAATTCGTAATTCTCTAATGTTGACCTTAGCAGATTTATATACCGCTCTCGGGCAACCCATTACAATCCCTAATGCAGGTGCGATTCATATTCGCGAGGTTGTGATTGATTCGCGTCAAGTGAAATTGGGCGATTTATTTGTCGCCTTGCCCGGTGAAGCCGTGGATGGACATCGATTTGTGGCCGACGCAGTACGGCGTGGTGCAATTGCAGCATTGGTGCAGCAAGAGGTAACTGATGTCAATGCGACGCCAGATGCCTTACCTGTCTTGATTCGGGTTAATAACACCTTGGCGGCCTTACAGCAAATTGCGGCATGGTGGCGTGACCAATTTAATGTGCGTGTGATTGGGGTGACAGGTAGCATTGGTAAAACCACCACCAAAGAAATTGTAGCGCAAGTATTGAGTATGCGTTATAACGTGCTTAAAAACGAAGGGAATTTAAACAATGAAATTGGTTTGCCATTAACCTTATTAAAGTTGCGCCCAGAGCACCAACGGGCTGTGCTTGAAATGGGCATGTATACCTTTGGCGAGATTGCTTTATTGGCCCAAATTGCTAAGCCAATGGTGGGTGTCGTTACTTTGGTAACAGCCGTGCATACTGAGCGCATGGGGTCACTTGACAATATTGCCAAAGCCAAGTCTGAATTGATTGAAGCATTGCCCAGTGATGGCATTGCTATTTTGAATGACGATGATGAGCGGGTGCGTAATATGGCTAAAGTGAGCCGCGCTCATGTGATGACCTATGGCCTAAGCCCACGTGCCAATATTTGGGCCGACAATATTGAAACTTATGGTTTGGATGGCATCTCGCTCGATTTGTGTGAGTCGGTGTCTGGTATTACGACGAGGCATCATGCTCGTGTGCCGTTGTTAGGTCGGCATAGCGCCCAAACAGTATTGCGGGCGGCGGCTGTGGGGCGGGCCGAAGGGCTGCCTTGGGGTGAAATTATTGAAGGGTTAGCACGCCGAACGACACAATTACGACTCGTAACAGTTGAAGGGCCACATCGCTCTGTGATTTTGGATGACACTTATAACGCCACTACTGAATCGGTGATTGCGGCGTTAAATTTGTTGGCTGAAATGAATGATGGCCCGCGGATTGCCGTGTTGGGTGATATGTTTGAATTGGGCGATGTTGAAGAACAAGAGCATCGTTTGGTCGGTTGCCGAGCGGCTTTAGTTGTCCAAAAACTACTCTGTGTGGGCGAGCGTGCTCGTTGGATTGCCGATGAAGCAATTGCTTGTGGCGCACAGCGGCAAAATGTTGTTCATGTTATGACCAATGCGCAAGCATTGCAGGCTTTAAATCAAATTGTGACGGAGCGCAGTACGATTTTGGTTAAAGGCTCGCGCGGCATGAAAATGGAAGAATTGGTATCTGAGTTATCAAAAAACTGAATGGGTATTTCATTGTTAATGGGGGGGCTAGCATTTGTGCTAGCGGTAGCGTTGGGCAATCCTGTCATTGCACAGCTTAAAAAATATCGCATTGGCAAACAAATTCGTATCGATGGCCCCAGCAGTCATATGACCAAAACTGGCACTCCCACAATGGGGGGCTTGGTGTTTTTAGTGCCTGTGTTGTTGATGATTGGCGGCATGTATAGTTACACAAGGGTGGGGGCGCGGGTATTACCGGGTTGGCGTGACCAGTTTGGCGATATGGTTTTGATCGGAAAATCGCTGATCATTCCCATTGCTGTAATGTTGGCATTTGCAACCTTGGGGGCGATTGATGATTATATGGGGGTGCGCGGGGTGCGGCGTGGCGAAGGGATGCGCGGACGTAGCAAAGCCATTATTCAATTGATTGTCGCAACCATTGCCGCGCTAGTGATGAATTTGGTGGCTGGTTATTCGCGGGTGGGGGTGCCCGGCATTACAGAGCCAATCGAACTAGGGCTGGTCTGGATCCCAATCGCCATTTTTATTATTCATGGCTTTGCCAATGCTATTAACTTGACCGATGGCTTGGACGGATTAGCGGCACTCATTTCATTTTTGTGCTTTACAGCCTATGGTGTGGTGTCTTATTTGCAAGAGCAAGTATTTGTCACCATGTTTTGCATGGTATTGTCTGGCTCACTTTTGGGGTTTTTGTGGTTTAACGTGCACCCCGCCTCGATGTTTATGGGCGATCTTGGCAGCGAAGCGCTTGGGGCCACCTTGGGTGTGGTGGCATTAATGACGGGGCAATGGTTGCTTTTACCGATGATCGCTATTATTCCAGTGGCCGAAACCATTTGTGTTATCTTGCAAGTAGGTTATTTTAAGTTAACAAAACGTAAATTTGGCGAAGGTAAACGTTTATTTAAAATGTCGCCATTACATAATCATTTTGTTTTGTTGGGTTGGAGCGAGCCGCAAATTGTGCAACGTTTTTGGCTGATTGGTATTTTGGCGGCGATGGTTGGGGTCGGTTTAGCTGTTTTTGGTAATTAATAAAAGGTGAGATGACATACGCAGGAAAAAAAGTTGTGATATTAGGAATGGCACGCCAAGGCATTGCGTTAGCGAGATATCTCAGTACGCATGGGGCGCATGTGGTCATTAATGACAAACGCTCACCCGATGCTTTGCGTGATGCTTTGGCTGCATTGAAAAATGTGCCAGTTCGCACGGTGATGGGCAGACACCCACTCGATTTGCTGAATAACTGCGATTTACTGTGCCTCAGCGGCGGTATTCCCAACGATTTAGAGATTGTCAAAGAAGCCCAAAAACGCGGTATCCCACTCAGCAACGACTCGCAAATATTTATGGAGTTGTGCCCGGCCATGCTGATTGGCATTACCGGCTCGGCAGGTAAAACGACGACGACGACCTTGACCTATGAGATGTTGTTGGCGAGTGCTAACGAGGCCAATCGCTTGCGCCAAAGTGTTAATTATCGTATTTGGGTGGGCGGCAATATTGGCAACCCTTTAATTAGTGATGTTGACCAAATGCGCCCAAATGATCGCGTGGTCATGGAATTGTCATCGTTTCAATTGCAACAAATTACCCTCAGCCCACATATTGCGTGTATTACCAATATCACCCCAAATCATTTAGATCGACATCCTGATATGGCTGATTACATTGCGGCCAAAAAACGTATTTTGGATGACCAAATGCCACAAGATTGGGATGTGTTGTGCGCCGACGATGAAAATACGCGCCAACTTGCCGCGCAACCGGGCTTTTCACCAGCCAAAACAGTATGGTTTAGCGTAAAGCAAACACCGTTTGGCGATGGTGCTTGGCTGGATGAGGATGGCGATTTGCGTTTGCGGATTGCCGGTATCACCGATAGCACAGTTGGTAGCCAGCGCATTTGCCATCGCCGCGATTTGCAATTGATGGGCGAGCATAATATTTTGAATGTGTTGGCAGCCAGCGCCCTCGCTGCGTTGGGTGGGGCCAGCCTGTCGGCCATTCGACAGGTGGCGACCACCTTTACGGGTGTGGCACATCGTTTGCAAATGGTGCGCGAGGTGAATGGGGTGCGTTATTACAATGATAGCATTGCCACTGCCCCAGAGCGTCTGATGGCTGGGGTGCGGGCGTTTCCAAATACCCAATCCATTATTCTATTATGTGGCGGCAAAGACAAATATTTGCCATGGGATGATGCTGTGACGCTGATGCATGAACGCTGTGCCCATGTTGTTTTTTTTGGCGAATTAGGGCCGATGGTGGCTCAAAAATTGGCGGCCATTTGTCCGCCCTCGGCATTATCGGTGGTTCATACTTTGTCAGATGCCATACAAAAAGCTGCCGAATTGGCTAAATCGGGCGATGTTGTGTTGTTGTCACCCGGCGGCACGAGTTTCGATGCGTTTGTAGACTTTGCCGAGCGCGGCGAAAAATTCAAGGAGTGGGTCAATTTATTATGAATATACCAAATTCTCGACCTCGGCTTGACCGACAAACATTTACCATGCGCGGTTCACCCGATTGGGTTTTGGTGGGTGTTGTGTTGTTGTTGGCGTTAATTGGCTTAGTGGCGACTTACACCACGACCTATTATGACGATGGGGCTAATTCAATCATGATGACGCAGATGATCTCGACTGGAATGGGGTTGTTTTTATTTGCGGCATTTAGTTACTTTGATTATGGGCATTTGCGACGATCAAGCATAGCTATTTTTTTTGCTGCGGTTGTGGTCATTTTATTGATTACGGTTTTGTTTACTGGCACCAGTGCTCATGGCGCAATTCGATCTTTAAGAATTGCTAAATTTTCAGTGCAACCAAGTGAGTTTGCAAAATTGGCACTGGTTATTTATGGGGCCACGTGGTTGGCCTCGCGCCGAAATCAAGTATCGCATTTTATGTTGGGGCTTGTGCCATATGGGGTTATCACCGGGTTGACGGCTGGCTTAATTTCCATTCAACCAGACAAAAGCACGGCTTTGATTATTGTGATTGCCGCCTTGTCGATGTTTATCATCGCTGGGGCCAATTTGATGCAAATTTTGACAGTTGCCGCCATTATTGGTGGCACGCTTTTTCTTGTTTCACTGTTTGGGGCGGGTTATATTACCAAGCGTTTAGATGAATGGGGTGCGGGTGTGTTTGACATTAATCGTGCCAATGTGCAGGTGCGCCAGGCGTGGCAGGCGTTTGCCGATGCTGGCTTTTTGGGGCGTGGGCCGGGGTTTAGTAAACAAAAATTTGTAACGCCTTTGGCGACTTTGGCCGATACTGATAGCGTTTTGCCGGTGTTGACCGAAGAATTTGGCTGGTTTGGGTTAATATTATTGGTTGGGGTGTTTGCTGTTTTGGTCGTGCGCAGTTATCGTATTGCCCAGAACAGTAATTCGTATTTTGGCACTTTTTTGGTAGTGGGAATCGTATCTTGGATTGTGTATCAGGCCATGTTGAACTTGGCTGGCAATTTAAGCGCGATACCATTGGGGGGGATCCCAGTGCCGTTTGTGAGTCGTGGTGGATCAAGTACCATTGCTGTAATGACAGCGGCAGGTATTTTAGTGAGTGTGTCGCGTGGGACAAAAGTGCAATTAGCGCTGCATGACCCATCCGAAACAGTTTTAAAACGAGAGGTAATACGTTCAGGTGCGAGTCGTATTTTCCGCGGGCGGAACAGCCGGTCACGTTCTGCCGGCCCTAAGCGTGATCAAACAATTGCAGAAAAGATTTCATACAACATCATCGGACGCGACGTTAGACGCCCAACACGAGGCAGCGCTTGGTTTGCCAGCGAGCAACCCGAAGCAACCATCGTTGATAGGCGAAACGAAGCACAAGATGAATGATGCCAGCCCACAATCAGCCGTCTTTGATGCATTATTTGTTGGCGGCGAAACGGGTATGGAACAAGCGTTGGTGACACGAGAAGGGATTAATTTTGTAGGAATACAAGCGGGTGGCTTACATGGCCTAGGTGTTGTGCAGAAAATGCGCAACACCTTGCGTTTGTTTTCGGGTTTTTTTAGTGCAATGCATATGATGAACCAATATCAACCAGATGCAGTTTTATTGACTGGCGGCTTTGTGGGCGTGCCAGTGAGTTTGGCGGCATGGTTGCAACGGGTTCCCAGCGTGGTGTTTTTGCCCGATGTTGAGCCGGGCTTAGCCCTAAAAGTAATGGCACGTTTTGCTCGTAAGATCGTAAGCACGACCGAAGCATCGGCAGCTTATGTGTCAAAAGCCAAACATGTAGTTACGGGTTATCCTGTGCGCGAGGTTTTTCATCAGGTTTCACGTCAATCTGGCCGGGCGCAATTAGGCATCGCTGCACCTAATGTTTTGGGGGCAGATGAAAAAGTGCTTTTGATTTTTGGCGGTAGCAAAGGCGCCCGCAGCATTAATCGGGCAGCGCTGGCTGGCATGGCCCAATTACTTGAATTGGCGGTTGTCATTCATGTGACCGGTAGCAGCGATTGGGAAGAAGTGCGCCAAGCACGCGACAAAATGAGCGCGGCTCAACAAGCGCGTTATTTGGCGTTTCCTTATTTGCACGAAGAAATGGCAAGTGCTATGGCCGCGGCTGATTTGGTTATTTGTCGTTCGGGGGCCAGTGCATTGGGCGAATTGCCTATCTTGGGGTTGCCGGCAGTTTTGGTGCCTTATCCACATGCATGGCGTTACCAAAAAGTAAATGCCGAATATTTAGTCGGGCATAACGCGGCTATGATGTTAGCAGATGCGCAATTATCTGACCCGCAGCATGGCTTGGTTTCAGTTGTTGCTCAATTGTTGAGCAACCCACAACAGTTGCAGGCGATGCGGCATGCAATGCAATTGCTAGGCCGCACTGATGGCGCTGACAAAATTGCTGATGTTTTGTGTTTGGTTGCACAAAAAGCCAATAGCAAAAAAGATGCAATGGGAGGGGTGACTGCATGATTGATGCCAATGTGGTATTTTGGGCGTTTGTGATGTTAATTTCATTTTTTGGCTCGAATCGTGGGTGGATTCGTGAAGTGATTGTGAGTTTTAGTATGGTGTTTGCTATTTTTGCCATTCGCCAGCTATTTGCTGTGCAAGTGGTAAATGACTTTAGCAATGCTTTTACAAGTCCTGTCTCTAAATGGGCGATTCGGGCAGTGCCGTTTATTGTCATTACGATTTTTGGCTATTTAGGCCCAACGATGGCAAAAGGTCGTTTTGAGGCCAACCTGCGGGGTAAATTTGAAGAAGGTATTTTGTCGTTGTTATTGGGCGCACTGAATGGGTATTTGTTGTTTAGCTCGTTGGCATGGTTTGCTGCCGAGGCTGGTATTTTAGGGCGGGGTGATTGGTCTTATGGCGGTACGATTTTGTTTCGACCACCCGATAAAAGTTCGTGGACAGAAGCATTTTTTATTAAATATGCGGCAATTGCCTATTTGCATGGCACAACATTGGTGTTTGTTTTAATATTATTAGTGTTATTTGTATTGGTTGTGGTTATTTAGATTGACAATGTCAAATATATACCCATTTCAGGCTATCTGCCCCTGCCTATGATAGGGGCAGATAGCCTGAAATGGGCGAAAATCTGTTTTGTATTTGCAAATATGGCATTGTCAAGTTAATGGGTTTTGTAAAAAAATGAAAGTTCATATTATGGGAATCGGTGGGGCGGGTATGAGCGCCATTGCGCGTATCATGCATGCACGGGGAATAGAAGTCACAGGCGATGATCGCGCACATTCACCGATGTTAGATGAGTTAAATGCTGAGGGGATTCCTACTTTTGTTGGGCATGACCCAGCGCATTTAGATGGGGTCGATGCCTTGGCCCCATCATCGGCGGTGGCTAAAACTGAGCCAGAATTGATTGAGGCGCGTAAACGGGGGCTAAAAATTTGGCATCGTGGCGACTTGATCAATTTGCTCATGCAAGGCAAAATAGGGATTGGGATTGCTGGGGCGCATGGCAAAACCAGCACCACCGATATGTTATCGGTGGTATTAACCCAAGCTGGGCTTGATCCATCTTATATTATTGGGGCCACTTCAAATGTGCTAAAAACCAATGCCCATCATGGCAGCGGCGATGCTTTTGTGGTTGAGGCC